>NZ_JBHJQI010000062.1:0-47148 GCF_042262805.1 Streptomyces sp. NPDC056361 | reverse complement strand
GGGCAGACGGGAATGCGACGACAGGCCCTAGTCGCGCAGGGCCAGCGCCATCGCTTCCATGGCGAGCAGTGGGGCCACGTTGCGGTCGAGGGCGTCGCGGCAGGCGAGGATCGACTCGATGCGGCGGAGGGTGCGCTCCGGGGTGGTCTCGCGGGCGATCCGCTCGATCGCGTCCCGCACGTCCGTGTTGGCCAGGGGGGTGCGGGAGCGGAGCTGGAGGGCCAGGACGTCGCGGTAGAAGCCGGTGAGGTCGGTGAGCGCGAGGTCGAGGCTGTCGCGCTGGGTCCGCGTCCTGCGCCGCTTCTGGTCCGCTTCCAGGTCCTTCATCACGCCGGCCGTGCCCCGCGGCAGCCGACCGCCCGGGGCGACGCCGAGGGCCGTCTTCAGCTCCTCGGCCTCCTTGGTGTCCAGCTCCTCGGCGACCTGCTTCGCGTCCTCCTCCGCCACGTCGAAGAGTTCCTGGGCCGCCTTGAGGCAGCCGCCGACGTCCCCGACGCGCAGCGGCACCTTGAGGACGGCGGCCCGGCGCGCGCGGGCCCGCTCGTCGGTGGCGAGCCGGCGCGCCCGGTCGACGTGCCCCTGGGTGGCGTGGGCCGCGGCGTACGCCGCCTCCGGCTCGATGCCGTCGCGCCGTACGAGCACGTCGGCGACCGCCTGCACCGACGGCGTGCTCAGGTTCAGGTGGCGGCAGCGGGAGCGGATCGTGGGCAGCACGTCCTCGATGGAGGGCGCGCAGAGCAGCCAGACGGTCCGCTGGGCGGGTTCCTCCACGGCCTTCAGGACAGCGTTGGCCGACTTCTCGTTCAGCCGCTCCGCGTCGGCCACCAGGATGACCTGCCAGCGGCCGTTCGCCGGCGCCGTGTACGACTTGCGCACGGTGTCGCGCATGTCCTCCGCACGGACCACGGCACCGACGGCCTTGACCGTCGTCACGTCGGCGTGGGTGCCGACCAGCGCGGTGTGGCAGCCGGTGCAGAACCCGCAGCCCGGCGCACCGCCCAGTGCCCGGTCGGGGCTCACGCACTGCAGCGCGGCGGCGAACGCCCGTGCCGCCGTCTCCCGGCCGGCTCCCGGCGGGCCGGTGAAGAGCCATGCGTGGGTCATCTTCGAGGCCTCGGGGGCGGGCTCTCCGGCGGCATGGGCGGTCACGAGCGCGTCGGCGTCCCGCGCGGCGGCGGCGAGCTGCTCCTCGACCCGCGCCTGTCCGACCAGGTCGTCCCATACGGCCATGTCTGCCCCTCCTCAGGTACGCCCTCCATTGTGGGGCAGTCCTCTGACAACCCCTGCCGGACGACGGCGCGGCGGTTCTCCGGCACTCCCCGCCGGATGACGGCTCGGCGTTCTCCGGCACCCCCCGCCGGACGGCGGCGCGACGGTTCTCCGACAACCTCCACCGCGCGACGGCGCGGCACTCCGCGCCGCCCCGCGTCACACGCGGGCCCGGTCCCGCGGACGGGTCAGCCACAGGCCGACGGCGGAGCCGAGCAGGACCGCGCCGGTGCAGACGCTTCCGGCGACCCGGAGGCCGCCGGTCCACCCGGCGAAGGTGCTGATGAAGACGTTGGCCAGGACGCTCGCGGCGAGCAGCAGCCAGAGAAGGGCGCGCATGGGGTGCCTCCGTGAAGGGGGTTCGGGGTGGGCCGCAGGTCGTTTCCGGCGACCCTCCGATCCTCGTGCGCCCCGGGCCCGCGCACAGCGGTGCCCGCTCCCGGACCGATGGTGTAGCCCGCTCCACCGTCCGCCGTGCGACCGCCGCCTAGGCTTGCTCCATGCGTGAGGCGATCAAGGAAGCGGCCCGGGCGTGGCTCCATCTCGCGATCGGGGCCGCGCTCTCGCTCCTCTGCTACCTGATGGTGGGCGTCGCCCTGTTCACGGCGTTCCTCACCGTCACGGTCATCGGCGCCGGGGTGCTTCCCGAGAGCGTGCTGCTGCTGCGCCGGATCGCCGGCTGGGAGCGGCGCCGTACGGCCGCGTGGACCGGTTCGCCGGTCCCGGAGGCGTACCTGCCGCTGGAGGGGCCGCTCCCCGCGCGCGTGCGGACGGCCGTCACCGACCCCGGCACCCGGCGGGACCTGGTCTGGGCCGCTGCGCAGCTGCTCTACGGCTCGGTGCTCTGGTACCTCTCGCTCGTCCTGTGGGGGCCCGCGCTGCTGGTCGACGGGGTCTGGACCGGGCTCGCGGGGCGGCGGCCGGTGGCGCTGCCGCTGATCGGCAGGCTCGCCGGGCTCGCGGCCGAATGGTCGCGCGCGCTGCTCACGCCGACCCCGTCGGCGGCCCGGGACGCCGCGCTGGCCGCCCGTATCGAGCAGCTGACGGCCACCCGGGCGGGCGCGGTCGCCGCGCACGGCGCCGAACTGCGCCGGATCGAGCGCGACCTCCACGACGGCGCGCAGGCCCGTCTGGTGGCGCTCTCCATGCGGATCGGCCTTGCCCGGCGCGCGTACGAATCCGATCCCGCGACCGCGCGCAAGCTCCTGGACGACGCCCAGACGCAGGCCGAGGAGGCGCTGGCCGAGTTGCGGCACGTGGTGCGCGGCATCCACCCGCCGATCCTCACCGACCGCGGTCTGACCGGGGCGGTACGGGCCCTCGCCGCGAGCAGCGGCCTGGAAGTGGCGGTCACGGTGACGGGCCTGGCCGCCGTCCCCGCCACTCGTACGGACCCCACCCCCCACACGGACCCCACCGGCCCTGCCACCCCCACAGACCCCCAGGCCCCCTCCGACGGACCCCGCGCGCCCGCCGCCGTCGAGGCCGCGGCGTACTTCGTCGTGGCCGAGGCGCTGACGAACGCCGCCAAGCACAGCGGAGCCGCGCGGGCCTCCGTGGCCCTCGCCCGTGAGCGGACCGGGCTACGCGTGCGCGTGCGGGACGAGGGCCGGGGCGGGGCCGAGGCCGGGGAGAGCGGCGGCTCCGGGCTGACGGGCATGCGCCGACGGGTCGCCGCCCTGGACGGCACCGTACGACTGACCAGCCCCGAAGGGGGCCCGACCGTGATCGAAGTGGAGCTTCCGTGCGTGTGGTGATCGCCGAGGACAACGCCCTCCTGCGGGAGGGCCTGGTGCTGTTGCTGACCTCCTCCGGCCACGAGGTCGTCGGGGTCGCGGCCACCGGGCCCGAGATCCTTCCGCTGCTCCTGGAGCACCGCCCGGACGTGGCCGTCCTCGACGTGCGGCTGCCGCCCGGCTTCCGCGACGAGGGGCTGCGGGCGGCGCTCGCGGCCCGCGAGCGGCTGCCGGACCTGCCGGTGCTCGTGCTCTCCCAGTACGTGGAGGAGACGTACGCGGCGGAGCTCCTGGGCGGCGGCGCACGGGGCGTCGGCTACCTCCTGAAGGACCGGGTGGGGCGGGTCGACGAGTTCCTGGACGCCCTGGAACGGGTCGCCTCCGGGGGTACGGCCCTGGACCCGGAGGTCGTCACCGAACTCCTGGCCCGCCGCCGCGACGACCCGCTGGACTCCCTCACGCCCCGCGAACGCGAGGTCCTGGAGCTGATGGCGCAGGGGCTCGACAACGGCACGATCGCCCGCTCGATGGTGGTCACCGAGCGGGCCGTGCACAAGCACATCGGCAACGTCTTCGCGAAGCTCGGCCTGCCGCCGAGCGACGGCGGCGGCCACCGCCGCGTCCTCGCCGTCCTGGCGTACCTCGACGCCTGACCACGGTCGGCCAGCGCCCTACCCGCCGCCCCACGACGGGCAGGGCCGCCCCTCGACGCCTGACCGAGGCCGCGCCAGTACCCCACCCGCCTGTCCCGCGACCGGCAGGAACGCTCCGGCGGTCCGCGTCAGCGCCCCACCCGCCGTCCCGCGACCGGCAGGAACACTCCGGCGGCCACCGTCACCACCACCGTTCCCGCGATGAGTCCGGCCTGGGCGGGTGGCAGGTAGGGCAGGCCGCCGGTGAGGGCCCAGGCGAAGGCGGTGAGCGGGAGGGCGGCCACCACGGCTCCGATGATCAGGCCCGTGGCGGTCAGGAACCCGGCCTCCAGGCCGAGCATCCGGCGCAGCTGACCGGCGGAGGCGCCGACCTGCCGGAGCAGGGCCAGCTCGCCGCGCCGCCCCGCGCCGATCAGGGCGAGGGTGCTGAGGACCGACAGGAGGGTGAGCCCGCCGATGGCGCCGACGACGGCGGCCGAGACGATCCCGTTCAGCTCGGCCCCGGGGAGCGTCACCTGCTCGGGGGCGACGGACGTGGCCGCCGGGGTCAGGCCCGGCTCCGGGGCACCCGCCGGTGTCCGACCGGTCGACGCCAGTACGCGCGCGGGGTACGGATCGCTCATGTGCGGGGCCAGTTCGGACTTCGGCAGCAGGAACTCGCCGAGGGCGAGCGAGCGTTCGTAGACCGCCACCACCCGCAGCCGCTTCGGCGTCCCGTCGCCGAGTCGCAGCTCGACGGTCGAACCGGGCTTCGCCTCAAGGGAGTCGGCCGTGCCCGCGCCGACGGCGACGGTGCCGGGGCGGCCGAGTCCGGCCAGGTCGCCCGCGACGACGCCGGGGTCGAGCGTGCCCGCGAGGCCGGCGGCGTCCACGCCGAGGACGGGGAGCCGGTCGAGGCGCGGCGAGCCGGCCTGTGTCCGGGCCAGGACGACCGTCGAACGCAGCACGTCCGTGGCCGACTCCACCCCCGGCAGCCGCCGCACCCGCTCCGCCGTCGTACCGGTGAACGCGAGGTCGGCGGTGGTCGCGGCCCGCGCCTGCGCCCCCGCGGCCCGCTCCATGGTCGTGCCCGCCGAAAGCTGGACGAGGGCGAAGGCGGTGACGAGGACGACCGGGACGAGCGCGGCGCCGAGGCGGCGCGAGTGCGCGGTCGCCCCGGCCGCCGTGAGCCGGCCGGGCGCGCCGCCGAACCACCGGAACGGCCGGTCGAGGACCGTCATCGCGGCCCGCGCGATCCACGGCCCGAGCAGCGCGCACCCGACGACCAGCGTCACCGTGGCCGCTCCGGCGGCGGCCGCGGCCGCGTCGCCGCCCTGGACCGTGGCGGTGCCGGCCGCCGTCGCGCCGAGCACGAGCAGCGCGATCCCCGAGATGCGGCGCGCGGCGCCCTTCCCGGGGCGCCCCGGCCGCCGGGCGGCGAAGAGGACGACGAGCCGGGCGATCCCCACGACGACGGCGGCGACCACCAGGACGCCGGCGAACAGCCACGGCGGGGACGGCAGTTCGAGCCCTTCCGGCACGACGCCCGGCCGGCCCCGCAGCGCCGACCACAGGGCGAGGAACGCCGGTACGGCCGCGAGCCCGCCGACCAGCGCCGCCGCACCCGCGACCCGGGTCACCTCCCGGCCTGCCGCCGCCCGCACTTGACGGGGCGTCGCGCCGACGGAGAGCAGCAGGTCCCGCTCGGCGGAGCGCTGCCCCAGCGCCTGGGCGACCAGCGAGGCGAGGACGAGTACGGCGACGAGGACGACCGTCCCGGACACGGCGGCGAGCATCTGGAGGAGGTCCCCGCGCGCGGGGAGCGCGCCGAGGTGCTCGGCACCGCCCCGCCCGTCGCCGGTGAGCGCCCGGAGCGGCAGGCCCGCGGCGGTGTCCTTCAGGCCCGCGGCGTCCAGGGCCGCCCGCACGCGCGCGTGGAGCGTGTCCGCCGGCACACCGGGTTCCCCGAGGACCCCGACGGCGTCCACGGCCCCCGGATGCCCGGCGAGCCTCCGCGCCTCCTCCGCTGTGAAGTACAGCGCGGCCGGCCCGTCCGCCAGGCCGACGACCGTACGCCCGGCGACGGTGTCCCCGACCCGGACGCCTCCCCCGGACCCGGACGAGGATCCGGACCTGGACGAGGATCCGGCCGCGGACGAGGATCCGGCCAGGGCCCCGGCCCCGGCCCCGCCGTCGCCGCCGCCCGCGACGACCTCTCCGGCCCGCCGGGGCTCCCGCCCCTCGACCAGCCGGTACGGAGCGAGCGCGGCGGCCTCCCACGACCGCCCGGTGTGGGTCCGCGCCCCCGCACCGGTGGCAGCGCCCGTCCCGGCCCCCACCTCCCGCTCCCGTACGACGAACGTGTCGTCCGGCACGGCGGCCCGGACGCCGGGAACCGTGCGGAGCACGTCGGCGGTGGCCGCCGGGATCCGTACCCGCTCGGTGAGACCGGCCGTCACGGTGGTGGGCTCGCTGCCCCACGGGGTGGCCCGCCAGCTGACCTCCTGGTCGCCGGCGACGACGACGGGCGCGGCCGCGAACCGCTCCACGCGCGCGTGGCCGAGCCCGGCCGAGCCGAGGGCGAGGGCCAGGGCGCCGAGCAGCGCGGAGGTGACGGCGACGGCAGCGAACACGGCCGCCCACGCCTTCCGGTGCGCCCGCAGCGACCGGCCGGCGAGCAGCCCCACCGCGGCGTTCCCCTTCCGGCTCATCGCGCCACCGCCGCGAACCGCTCGGCCCCGCCGGAGCCACCCCGCCCCTGCCGCGCCCCGGCACCGGCACCGGCACCCCACGTCTCCCGCGCACCGGCCCCACCGGAGCCACCCCGCCCCTCCCGCGCCCCGACCCCGGGACGTACGCCCAGTGCCTCCCGTACGCCGGTCTCGTCCGGGTGGTCGAGGCGGCCGACGAGGCGGCCGCGGTCCAGGAAGACGGCTTCGTCCGTCCAGGCGGCGGCCACGGGGTCGTGGGTGACCAGGACGACGGTGCGGCCCCGCTCGTCGACGGCGCGGCGCAGGAGGGCGAGGACGCCGGCGGCGGTGACCGGGTCGAGGGCGGCGGTGGGCTCGTCGGCGAAGACGACCTCGGGTTCGTTGACGAGGGCGCGCGCGATGGCCACCCGCTGCCGCTGGCCGCCGGAGAGGTGTTCGGGAGTGTCGTCGGCGCGGTCGGCGAGCCCCACCGCGTCGAGGCCGGCGAGGGCGCGGGCGTCGAGTTCGCGACCGCCGCGGGCTCCGGCGAGGAGCAGCGGCAGGGTGACGTTCTCGCGGACGTTCAGGGCGGAGACGAGGTTGAGCGACTGGAAGACGAAGCCGATCCGGTCCCGTCGGAGCCGGGTGAGGCCGGACGCCTTCAGCGTGGCGAGGTCGGTGCCCCCGATCCGTACCGTCCCGGCCGTCGGCCGTTCGAGCCCGGCCGCGCAGCGCAGCAGCGTGGACTTGCCGGAGCCCGACGGGCCCATCACCGCCACGAACCGGCCCCGCGGCACGGCCAGGCTCACCCCGTCGAGCGCGGGGGCTCCGCGTCCGTACGTCCGGGTCACCCCGTCCAGGGCGAGGGCCGCGCCGCTCTCCGTCACTGCTGTCGTCATCATGCCGACAACGCTAGAAAAGTGCAGGTCACAGCGGTATGGAGCTGGCTGCCCGATGGGGGGTGGAGCTAGCTACACCCCCCATCGGGAGGAGATCAGCGGCGGCGGCCGCCGTCCTCGTCGTCGTGCGGGCCGAACAGCTCGTCCGCGAGGGTCGGCAGATCGTCGAGCGGGGTCTCCTCGGCCCAGTCGGAGCGGCGGCGCGGCCGGCCGTTCTCGTCGAGCTGGGGCAGCTCGCGGGTGCGGTCGTTCGCGCCGTGCGGATCCTCCTCCGCGCCGCGTCCGGCGGGCTCGTCGCGGAAGATGCCCTGCGGGACCCGGTCGGCGGGGTCGGACGCGCGGGGGCGTGCGGGAGCGGTGTCGCGTACGGAAGCGGTGTCGCGTACGGGCGGCAGGACCGCGGTCTCGTCGATGCCCCGGGTCTCCCGGACCACGGGCAGGACGGCCGTCTCGTCGGCTTCGGGCCGCACGATCGGGGTGGCCACGGTGACCTCGTTCGGCGAGACCTCGGGCTCGCCCGGCTTCTTGACGACCGGGGTCTCGACGGTGACCTCGTCCGGCGTGACGACCGGGGTCTCGACGGTGACCTCGTTCGCCGAGGTCTCGGCGGCGGCACGCGCGGCGGCAGCCTTCGCCTCGGCGGCAGCCTTCTCCCCGGCGGCCTTCTCGGCAGCCGCCTTGGCCGCCGCTGCCCGCTCGCCGGCGGCCTTCTCCGCCGCGGCCTTCTCGGCCGCAGCCTTCTCCTGCGCGGCCTTGGTGGCCGCGGCCCGCTGGGCGGCGGCCAGCTCGGCGGCGGCACGTTCCGCCGCGGCCTTCTCGGCGGCCGCCTTGGCCGCGGCCTCGGCGGCGACCTTCTCCGCGGCGGCCCGCACCGCGGCCTCCTCGGCCGCCTGCGCGGCGGCGGCGGCCTCGGCCATCCGGCGGGCCTCCTCGGCGCGGAGCAGGGCCTCTTCGGCCTTGCGCTGCTTCTCCAGGCGGCGTTCCTCGGCCTCGGCGCGCAGCCGGGCCTCCTCCTCGGCCTCCTTGCGGAGCCGCTCCTGCTCCTCCTGGCGGGCCTTCTCCTCGGCCGCGAGGCGCTTGCGTTCCTCCTCGGCGGCGAGCTCCGCGGCGATCCGGGCCTCCTCGGCCTGGCGGCGGGCCTCCTCCGCCTGCCGTTCGGCCTCCAGGCGGCGCGCTTCCTCCTCCTCGCGCCGCTTGCGCTCCTCCTCCTCGGCGCGGAGCTTGGCGAGCTGCGCCTGCCGCTCGCGCTCCAGGCGCTCCTCCTCGGCCTTGCGGGCCGCCTCTTCCTCGGCCTGGCGGCGCGCCTCCTCCTCGGCCTTCCGGCGTGCCTCCTCGGCGGCCTTCACCTCGGCCTCGGAGAGCGGCAGCATCCGGTCGAGCCGGTGGCGGACGACGGTGGTGACGGCTTCCGGCTCCTGGCCGGCGTCGACGACGAGGTAGCGGCTCGGGTCGGCGGCCGCGAGGGCGAGGAATCCGGACCGCACGCGCGCGTGGAACTCCGGCGGCTCGGACTCCAGGCGGTCGGGGGCCTCGGTGAACCGTTCCCTCGCGGTCTCCGGGGAGACGTCGAGCACCACGGTCAGGTGCGGGACGAGTCCGCTGGTCGCCCAGCGGGAGATGCGGGCGATCTCGGTCGGGGACAGGTCGCGGCCCGCGCCCTGGTAGGCCACGGACGAGTCGATGTAACGGTCGGAGAGGACGACCGCGCCCCGCTCCAGGGCCGGCCGGACCAGCGAGTCGACGTGCTCGGCGCGGTCGGCCGCGTACAGCAGGGCCTCGGCCCGGTTCGAGAGCCCCGCCGACGACACGTCGAGGAGGATCGAGCGGAGCCGCTTGCCGATCGGGGTGGCGCCGGGCTCGCGGGTGACGACGACTTCGTGGCCCTTGGCACGGATCCACTCGGCGAGCGCCTCGACCTGGGTCGACTTGCCGGCTCCGTCGCCGCCCTCCAGGGCGATGAAGAAGCCGGTCGGCGAGGGTGCCTGGGCCGGGTCGGAGCCGCGCAGCGCGTCGCGCAGGTCGCGGCGGAGCGGGACCCCGGCGCGGTCGTCGGTCCTGGCGAGGACGAGCGCGGCGACCGGCAGCAGCAGCGCGCCGACGAGGACGAGCGTGAAGGCGGCGCCGCCGTGTGCGAAGACGAAGTCGCCGGAGGCGAGCCGGTGGGGTCCGATCGCGGCGGCGAGGAGCGGCGCGGCGAGCGCGCCGACGGCCATGCCGACGCGGGCGGTGGCCTGGAGGTGTTCGGTGGTGCGCGCCCGGCGGGGCTCCTCGGTCTCCTGGTCGACGAGGTGGTGGCCGGTGTTCGCGGCGACCCCGGCGGCGTACCCGGCGAGGGCGGCGAGGAACAGCACGGTCGCCGTGTCGGGCACGAGGCCCATCGCGATGAGGGCGACGCCGGTGACGGCGGTCACGAGGGCGAGCAGCCGGCGCCGGGACAGGACGGGCAGGACGGAGCCCGCGGTCCGGATGCCGACGGCGGTGGCGCCGCTGAGCGCCAGGACCAGGAGCGCGTACGTGACGGGCCCGCCGCCGAGGTCGTACGCGTGGAGGACGGAGACGGACGCGGCGGCGGCGATGGCTCCGGCGACGGTGGCGCAGGTCAGGACGAGCAGCGGCAGGGCGCCGGTGCGGCCCTTCTCGGCCGCGGCCTTGCCCTCCTCCGGGGTGCCCTTCCCGGCCGACGGTCGGCGCAGGCCTTCGAGGGGCGAGCGGGGCCGGGGGGTCTCCCCGCCGGGCAGCGCCATCGCGTACACGACGGTGACGGAGGCGGCGAAGAGCCCGGCGGCGACATACGAGCCGAGGGCGGCCTGGT
Organism: Streptomyces sp. NPDC056361; assembly: GCF_042262805.1. Classification (NCBI taxonomy): domain Bacteria; kingdom Bacillati; phylum Actinomycetota; class Actinomycetes; order Kitasatosporales; family Streptomycetaceae; genus Streptomyces; species Streptomyces sp. NPDC056361. Next base: position 37,110 of record NZ_JBHJQI010000062.1, on the reverse strand, counting down.
GCAGCGAGAACCAGTCGAGTCCGGCGCCGAGCAGGTTGCCGACCAGGGTGGCGACCAGCAGGGCGGCGGCCGCGGCCGGGACGGCGAGGAAGCCGGTGCGCTGGGACAGCCGGCGCAGCGCCCCGAGGTGGTCGGGCAGCGGCCGTACGGCGGCGCCTTCGAGCGGCGGGGCGGGCAGCAGCGCGGGCGCGGCGCCCTCGCGGCCGATCGTCCAGAGCCGCTCGGCCGCACCGGTGACGAACACGGTGCCGAGCAGGTACCAGAGGGCGTCGCGGGGGACCCAGTCGATCCACAGGGGGGCGACGACGAGGAGCGCGATCCGCACGCCGTCGGCGCCGATCATGGTCCAGCGCCGGTCGAACGCGCCGCCGGGTCCGGTGAGCGCGGTCAGCGGTCCGAGGAGTACCGCTCCGAAGACGACCGAGGCCAGCAGGCGCGCGCCGACGACGGCGGCCACGGCGAACGCGGCCCCCCGGTAGCCGCCTCCGAGCGCGCCCTCGGCGACGGCCGCCTGAAGGCCGAGGAGGACGAGCACGAGGAGGGCGAGGACGTCGCCGGTGCTGCCGAGCGCGTGGGCGGTCCACAGCCGGCGCAACGGCTGATGGCGCAAGAGGGCGCCGACGGCGCGCTCCCGGGAATCCGCGACGAGTGCGGCGTCGGAATCACCGAGGCGGTCTGGCTGCTCTGCTCGCGTCATCCGTCCACCCTATCCGGACGGCCTCCCTCGTCGCGGCCTGCGCCCGAACATCAGGACGAGGCTGTGACGGGACGGCGACGGGGGCGGAGACACCCGGTCTCCGCCCCCGTCGTCCGCGCGGTGCGGTACTACTCCGGCTTGGCCGCCGCCGTCTTCTTGGCAGCGGTCGTCTTCTTCGCCGTCGTGGTCTTCTTCGCGGCCGTCTTCTTGGCGGTGGTGGTCTTCTTCGCCGCCGTCTTGGTGGCCGTCTTCTTCGCCGTCGTCTTCTTGGCCGGGGCCTTCTTGGCGACCTTCTTCGCCGGCCCCTTGGCCCGCTTCTCCGCGAGGAGCTCGTAGCCGCGCTCGGGCGTGATCTCCTCGACGCTGTCGCCGGTGCGCAGGGTGGCGTTGGTCTCGCCGTCCGTCACGTACGGGCCGAAGCGGCCGTCCTTGACGACCACGGGCTTCTCGCTGACCGGGTCGGTGCCGAGCTCCTTCAGCGGCGGCTTGGCCGCGGCGCGGCCCCGCTGCTTCGGCTGGGCGTAGATCGCGAGCGCCTCTTCGAGGGTGATCGTGAAGAGCTGCTCCTCGTCGGTGAGCGACCGCGAGTCCGTGCCCTTCTTCAGGTACGGGCCGTAGCGGCCGTTCTGGGCGGTGATCTCGACGCCCTCGGCGTCCGCGCCGACGGTCCGCGGCAGGGACATCAGCCGGAGGGCGTCCTCCAGGGTGACGGTGTCGAGGGCCATCGACTTGAAGAGGGAGGCGGTGCGCGGCTTCACCGCGTTCTTGCCGGTCTTCGGGGTGCCCTCGGGCAGGATCTCGGTGACGTACGGGCCGTAGCGGCCGTCCTTGGCGACGATCTGGTGGCCGCTGACGGGGTCGGTGCCCAGCTCGAAGTCGCCGCTCGGCTTGGCGAGCAGCTCCTCGGCGTGCTCGACGGTCAGCTCGTCGGGCGCGAGGTCGTCGGGGACGTCGGCGCGCTGGTGGCCCTCGGCGTCCTTCTCGCCGCGCTCGACGTACGGGCCGTAGCGGCCGACGCGGAGCACGATGCCGTTGCCGACGGGGAACGAGGAGATCTCGCGGGCGTCGATGGCGCCGAGGTCGGTGACGAGCTCCTTGAGGCCGCCGAGGTGGTCGCCGTCGCCGTTCCCGGCGTCGGCCGCGCCGCCCGTGCCGTCCTCGCCCTCACCGAAGTAGAAGCGCTTCAGCCACGGCACGGACTGGGCCTCGCCCCGCGCGATGCGGTCGAGGTCGTCCTCCATGCGGGCGGTGAAGTCGTAGTCGACGAGGCGCCCGAAGTGCTTCTCCAGGAGGTTGACGACGGCGAAGCTCAGGAAGGACGGCACGAGGGCCGTGCCCTTCTTGAAGACGTAGCCGCGGTCGAGGATGGTGCCGATGATCGACGCGTACGTCGACGGGCGGCCGATCTCGCGCTCTTCGAGCTCCTTGACCAGCGAGGCCTCGGTGTAGCGGGCCGGCGGCTTGGTGGCGTGCCCGTCGACGGTGATCTCGTCGGCGGTCAGCGCGTCGCCCTCGGCGACCTGCGGCAGGCGCCGCTCGCGGTCGTCGAGCTCCGCGTTCGGGTCGTCGGCCCCTTCCACGTAGGCCTTCATGAAGCCGTGGAAGGTGATCGTCTTGCCGGACGCGCTGAACTCGGCGTCGCGGCCGTCGGCGGCGCGGCCGCCGATCTTCACGGTGACCGAGTTGCCGGTGGCATCCTTCATCTGGGAGGCGACGGTCCGCTTCCAGATGAGCTCGTAGAGACGGAACTGGTCGCCGGTCAGGCCGGTCTCCGCCGGAGTGCGGAAACGATCACCCGAAGGACGAATCGCCTCGTGCGCCTCCTGCGCGTTCTTGACCTTGCCCGCGTAGACGCGCGCCTTCTCCGGCAGGTAGTCGGCGCCGTACAGCTGGGTGACCTGCGCCCGGGCCGCCGCGACGGCGGTGTCGGACAGGGTGGTGGAGTCCGTACGCATGTAGGTGATGAAGCCGTTCTCGTACAGCTTCTGCGCCACCTGCATGGTCGCCTTCGCACCGAAGCCCAGCTTGCGGCTCGCCTCCTGCTGGAGGGTGGTGGTCCGGAAGGGCGCGTACGGCGACCGGCGGTACGGCTTCGACTCGACCGAGCGCACGGCGAACGCCGTGTCGGCGAGCGCGGCGGCCAGGGCCCGCGCGTCCGCCTCGTCCAGGTGGAGCACGGTCTCGGTCTTCAGGCGGCCGTCGGCGCCGAAGTCACGGCCCTGCGCGACGCGCTTGCCGTCGACCGTCGCGAGGCGCGCGACCAGCGACGACGGGTCGGAGGCGTCACCGGTACGGCCGGTGCCGAAGGTGCCGGTGAGGTCCCAGTACTCGGCGGAGCGGAAGGCGATGCGCTCGCGCTCCCGCTCGACGACGAGCCGGGTGGCGACGGACTGCACGCGGCCGGCGGACAGCCGCGGCATGACCTTCTTCCACAGGACCGGCGACACCTCGTAGCCGTACAGCCGGTCGAGGATGCGGCGGGTCTCCTGGGCGTCGACCATGCGCTGGTTCAGCTCGCGCGGGTTGGCGACGGCCTCGCGGATCGCGTCCTTGGTGATCTCGTGGAAGACCATCCGGTGGACCGGGACCTTGGGCTTCAGGACTTCCTGGAGGTGCCACGCGATGGCCTCGCCCTCGCGGTCCTCATCGGTGGCGAGGAAGAGTTCGTCGGACTCGGCGAGGAGCTCCTTGAGCTTCCTGACCTGGGCCTTCTTGTCCGCGTTGACGACGTAGATGGGCTGGAAGTCGTGCTCGACGTCGACCCCGAGCCGGCGCACCTCGCCGGTGTACTTCTCCGGCACCTCGGCGGCACCGCTGGGGAGGTCGCGGATGTGCCCGACGCTCGCCTCGACGACGTAGCCGGGGCCGAGGTAGCCCTTGATCGTCTTCGCCTTGGCAGGCGACTCGACGATGACGAGTCGGCGGCCGCCGGGTGCGGTCTCGCTGGTCGGGGACAACTTCGCTCTTCTCTCCGGGATCGACACTCTCTGGCACGTACGGCACTGGCACGCACGGCAGCGGCACGGACGGTGACGCTCCCGTCGCTGCGGAGTGTGACGGTACAACCCGCCCCCGTGTCAAACGGCGAAAGCCCGCAACGGCCACTCGAACGGTAACCCGAGTTTTGGCATTCCTGCCGCCCGGACTCCCGGACGGGCGGGGCGGGCGGTCGGGCCGGTGCCGTCGCCGGCGGGGCCGCGGCCGGACCCCGGGCGGGATTCAGACGCGGCCGAAGCACCAGAGGCCGAGGGCCAGGACGGCGGCACCGGACAGGGCCGTCAGCGCGACCGCGGTACGCGGCGCGACCCCGTACACCACGGGCTCACGGTGCAGTGAGCGCACGGCGGTCCACAGCAGCAGCGCGCCTCCGAACAGCGTGAACGCCGCCCCCGCGAAGATCGCCGGCCCGCTCTCCATGCCCGTACCCCGTTCCGTCCACGTGCGGTGTTCGTCTCCCGGAGCCGAGGCTGACACCTCTGGGCGTCATGAGTGCGAATTCCGGGTGAACGACGCGGGGCGCCCCGGACGGTTTCACGAAGATGGCCGGTAGTGACCCATTCCTCACTCCACTTTTTCCCGTCCCCTCCCTCCCCCACCCCCCGCCCCACCCCTCCCGACCCCCTCTCCTCTGGCTTCACGTCTCTTCCGTCACATCGTGTCGAGCGTGGCCCGGCGGCGGCTGCCGCGCTCGAAGACCCCGAGCAGGGCGACGGCGAGCAGCGCCCACCCGGCCCCGACCGCGAGCTCGGCCCCGAGCAGCGCCGCGTCGAGACCGGCGCCCGCCGTCAGCCCGCGGGCCGCGTCCGCCGCGTGCGTGAGCGGCAGCAGCTCACCGGCGGTCCGCATCCACCCGGGCAGCGTGTCCCTGGGCACGGCGGCGCCCGTCAGGAGGAGCAGCACCGAACTGGCCACGTTCGACACCAGGAACACGTCACGGAAGCGGAGCCCGAGCGCCCCCAGCGCGAGCCCGAACGCCGAGCAGGCGCCCGCCGCGACCAGCAGCACCAGACCGAGCCCGGGCAGCGCCCCCGCGGGCACGGGCAGCCCGAGCACGAGCGAGGCCGTGGCCAGCACGAAGGCACTGACGAACAGTCCGTTGAGCACGTACGGGAGGGCGCGCCCGATCCACAGCGGGACCCGGTGCCGGGGCGACAGCAGGACGGCCCCGAGGGTGCCGTACCGGCGCTCGTTCGCGACGGCCATCGTGCCGCCGTACACGCAGGAGGCGGAAGCTGCGAGGACGGCGTTTCCGACAAGGTGGAAGCGGTCGTCGGCGACACCGAGTTCCCTGCCCAGGAAGACGAAGAAGAAAACCTGGAGCAGCGGCCCGACCAGCAGGGTTCCGATGAACATCGGCGGGGTGGTCCAGTTGAACAGCGCCCGGTAGGAGATCGCCCCGCCGACGACGACGAGCCGGGCGGTGCCGAGGAAACGGAACATGTCTCTCTGGCCTTTCAGGTGAGGGCGAGGGTGGCCGCGGCGCGCGCCCGGCGCTCCACGCGGCCGAGGACGAGGACGGCGGCCAGGGCGTACGCGGCGCCGAGCGCGACGGCCGCGAGCAGCGGCGCGCCCACGTCCCCGCCGGAGGTCGCCGCGTGCACGGCCCGCGCGCCCCAGGTCGTGGGCAGCGCCCAGGAGATCGGGTGGGTCCAGGCGGGCAGCACCGTCACCGGCACGAGGAGCCCGGACAGCAGCCAGACGGGGGTGTCGAGCGGGTTGGCGAGGGCGTTGGCGTTGCGCAGCAGGACGAAGGTGGCGGCGAGCAGCAGCCCCGTCATCCCGAGCGCGAGGACGCAGACCGGGACGGCGACCAGGAAGAGCAGCGGGTGCGCGAAGTCGAGCGGCACGTCGAAGAGCAGCACGCCCCACAGGACCGTCGCCCCCATCGCGTACGTGCCGATGACGGCGGTCGCGAGGGTGATCGGGAGCAGCACCAGCGCGAGCGGTGTCGGCGCCACGACCAGGGTCTCCAGGGTGCCGAGCCAGCGCTGGTTCTGCACCGCGCCGCCCGACCCGAAGAGCACCGACCCCCAGATGCCCATGAGGCCGGCCCCGACGGAGGCGGTGAGCAGCCGGTCCGGGTCGCCGGCGGCGCGGAACAGGTAGACGGCCAGGGTCGCGTAGACGAGCGGGACGAGGACGGCGAACGTGATCTCGATCGGGGAGCGCGTCATGTACGCGACGTGGGTGCGCACGCCGACGAGGATCAGCCGGGGGACGCGCCTCATACCGACACCTCCGCGGGACCGTCGGCCTCCGACACCCCGGGCCCGACGCCGGACGCCGTGTGCGTCGCCCCGTTCCCGGCGGCGCCCGAGCCCCCGCCCGCCGCGTCCTCCACGATCGCGATGTAGGCGTCCTCCAGGGACGGTTCGCGGCTCGTGACCCGTCCGATCCGTATGCCGTCCAGCGCGGCGAGGACGGGTCCGTGCAGGTCGGAGGCGCCGCGGCCGGTCTGCACGGTCACGGTCTGGAGCGCGCCCCGGTCCTCGGCGGACACGCCCCGCACCCCGGGCACCCGCCGCACCCGGTCGAGCCGTTCCTCGTCCACCCCGTACGCCTCGATCTCCAGCACGTCCCTTTCCCGCACCAGGGACTTGAGGCTGTCGGGGGTGCCGAGGGCACGGATCCGGCCACCCGCGATGACGGCGATCCGGTCGCAGAGCTCGTCGGCCTCGGCCATGTAGTGGGTGGTGAGCAGCACGGTCGTGCCGGCCGCGGCCAGGTCGGCGACGGTGCGGCGCAGGTCGCGGGCGGCGACCGGGTCGACGCCGATGGACGGCTCGTCGAGGAAGAGGACGTCGGGCCGGTGCAGCAGGCCGCGCGCGATGTGGAGGCGCTGCCGCATGCCGCGCGAGTAGCCCTCGACGCGCTCCTTCTCCCGGCCCAGGAGGCCCACCAGGTCGAGGAGTTCGGCGATGCGCCGCTTCTGCTCGCGCGCCGGGACGCCGTACAGCTCGGCGAAGTAGCGGAGGTTGTCGAGCGCGGAGAGCCGGTCGTAGAGGCCCCGGTCGCCGCCGAAGACGTACCCGATCCTGCGGCGTACGGCGACGGGGTCGCGGGCCACGTCGTGGCCGAACACCCGGGCCGTGCCGGAGGTCGGCAGGAGGAGGGTGTTGAGCATCTTGATGGTGGTGGTCTTCCCCGCGCCGTTGGGCCCGAGCAGGCCGAACAACTCCCCCGGCGCCACCTCGAAGGTGACCCCCCGCACGGCCTCGGTCTCGGTGCGCCGGGACTTCGGCCACCCGGTCCTGCTGGTGTAGGTGCGGCGCAGCGCGTCCGCCTCGATTGCGAGCATGCGCCGGACGTTAGGAGCCGCCGCCCGGTCGCGGCCATCGATTCGGAACCCCCCGAATCGTCCCGCGCCCCCGCCCCGCGCGCGGGCCTCACGCGACCGCGCGCAGCACGCCCTCCCCCGTGAGCAGCGCGAGCAGCGAACGGCCGGTGTCCGTGAGCTGGTAGTACACGGAGCGTCCGATGCGGTGCCGGGTGACCACGCCGGCCTCGGAGAGCACGGAGAGGTGCTCGGAGACCGTGCTGGGCGCGAGTCCGAGCCGGTCGGCGAGCCCGGCCGTGGTCAGCGGTCCGCCGAGCTCGCGCAGGACCGCCGCGCGGCCCCGGCCGAGCATCAGGCCGAGCCGGTCCTCGGCGACGGGCTCGGGCGGTTCGCGCAGCGCGGCGGCGCCCCGGGCCTGGAAGCTGAGGGCGAAGACCTCGGGGTCGTCCGTCGAGTAGAGCCGGCAGCCCTCGGCGAAGACCAGCGGCACGAGGACGAGCCGCCGCTCCCCCGGCGCGTACTCGGCGTCGATGTGCTTGGTCAGTTCGAGTACGGGCGGCTGCCACCGCCCCCGCGTCTCCAGGCCGGCGAACAGCGCGTCGACGCCCTCGGTCGCGAACGTCCTGGCCCGGACGAGCACTTCGTCCTCGACGAGTCGCCGCATCGTCGGCCAGTAGGGCTCGATCGCGCCCTCCCAGTAGGCCGCGTACGCGTCGGCGAGGGCCGCGCAGGCCGCCTCCGGGTCCTTCAGGTAGGGCTGCAGGAAGGGCGCGTCGGCCATGCCGGGGTAGCAGGCCGCCGCCTGGTCGCGGACGAAGTCCGGGTCGGTGGCCCGCAGCGCGGCCAGCTCCTCGTGCACGTGGACCGTGCCGAACGGCCGGGGCAGCAGGAAGTCGGAGACGTCGTACCGCCCCTCGGCGAACAGGTCCCACAGCGGGCGGAGCCGGTCGTCCTCGCGCCACACCTCGCGCGCCTGCCCGACCCACTCCTGGTACGGCCAGGAGGGGTGTCGCCAGGGCAGCGCGAGGTGCATCGAGCAGAACGCGTCGCGCAGCGGGCTGATCGCGATCCGGGTCGCCCCGAGCGAGGCCTCGTCCAGCTCGATCCGTATCAAGCGCCGCCCTCTTCCCCGTGCTCCCCGGAGGTCTCCGCGCCGGCGGGCAGCAGGAAGCCCTCCTCGACGAGCAGCCGGATCGCCTGCGGAGTGCGGTCCCGCAGGACGACCGGGTCCTCTCCCATCAGCTGCCCGATCGCGTCGAGGATGCGGCCGGCGCTGAGCGTGCCGTCGCACACGCCGGCGAACCCGGCGCCGACGTGGTCGACCTTGGTGGCACGGCGCATGCCCCGGTTCTGCCGGAGCACGACGTGCTCCGGGTCCTCGGCGCCCGGCAGCCCGACCTGCTCCTGCATCACCTCGGGCGCGAGCGTGAACCGGTCGGCGAGGAGGGCGGCGTCGTCGTGGGTGCGCAGGTAGTCCTGGCGCTCGAAGTGGGCGCGGACGGTGGGCCCGAGGGGCTGCTCGACCGGGTGCGGCCACTCCTCGACGAGGATCGAGGGCTCGACCGCGCCGGACGCCACCGCGTCGTTCCGCCGGATCGTGATCCAGCCGAAGCCGACCGCGCGGGTCTTGCGGGCCTCGAACTCGTCGAGCCAGCGGCCGTACGCCACCCGGTACGCGTCCGGGTCCCCGCGGTGGTCGCCGCTGTCGCGCAGCCAGAGCTCGGTGTACTGGGTGACGTCCTGGACCTCGCGCTGGACGATCCAGGCGTCGCAGCCGCGCGGCACCCAGGACCGCAGCCGCTCCTGCCAGTCCTCGCCCTCCACGTGCTGCCAGTTGGCGAGGAACTGGGCGTATCCGCCGTCGTTGAGCCGCTCGCCCGCCTCCTGCACGAGCGTGCGGCACAGGTCGTCGCCGCCCATCCCGCCGTCCCGGTAGGTGAGCCGGGCGCCGGGGGAGATCACGAACGGCGGGTTGGAGACGATCAGGTCGTACGTGTCGCCGTCGACCGGCTCGAAGAGCGAGCCTTCGAGCAGCTCGGCCTCGCGGGCCCCGGAGAGCGCGAGCGTGAGCCGGGTGAAGTCCAGGGCGCGCCCGTTGAGGTCGGTGGCGGTGACCAGGGTGGCGTGCTGCGCGGCGTGCAGCGCCTGGATGCCGGAGCCGGTGCCGAGGTCGAGCGCGGAGGAGACCGGCGTGCGGACGGTGATGCCGGCGAGGGTCGTGGAGGCGCCGCCGACGCCGAGGACGACGCCCTCGTCCTTCTTGCCGATGCCGCCCGCGCCGCCGACGGCGCAGCCCAGGTCGGAGACGATGAACCAGTCCTCGCCGTCCGGGCCGCCGTACGGCCGGACGTCGACCGTGGCGAGCACGGCGTCGTCCTCGCGGACCACCCAGCCGTCGTCGAGGGCCTCGTCCAGCGGCAGTGCGGCGGCGGCGACGTCGTGTGCGACGGGACGCTGGAGCAGGAAGAGCCGGACGAGGGTCTCCAGCGGCGAGTCGCCGCGGGTGGCGCGCAGGGCGGGCACGGTCTCGCTGCGGGCGAGCGCCGAATAGGCGGGGGCGCCGAGCAGGTCGAGCAGTCCGTCGGCGGTGAAGCCGGCGGCGAGCAGGGCCTCGCGCAGACGGGCGGCGTGCGCGGGCGCCGGGAGGCGGGGGGGCAGGCTGGTCGTACTCACCGCTCCATTGTGACCGCCGCCACCGACATCCGGACCGCCGACCCGGCGGCGGACGGCCGATCGCCGCCGCCACCGGGCCGGGGGCCGGGTCGGTCACAGGCCGGACCGGGCCGGGCGGGGCCCGGAGGCCGGGTCCGGATGCCGAAGGCCGGGCCGCGCCGAGGCCGGGGCCCGAGGGCCGAGGCCCGGAGGTCTGGGCCCGGGGTGCTACTCCTCGGACTTGGTCGACGCGGCCGTCTTGGTGGGCTTGGCGGAGGCCTTCCCGCTCGGGGTGGAGCCGGAGTTCGGGGAGGCGGAGGTCTTCGGCGGGACCGAGGCCGTCGGCTTCTGGCAGCCGGGCTGCTTGGCCATGGCCTGGCCCAGCTCGCCCTCCTCCAGCTTGGACAGGGCGTTCTGGTCCATCTTCTCGATCTTGGTCAGGCCGTCGGCGACGCCCTGGAGGCCGTCCGCGAACTTCTGCTGGTTCGTCGGGTCCAGCGCGTCGACCTGCTTCTTGAGCCCCTCGTAGGCCACGGCGGTGGCGTTGAGCTCCTTGATCGCGTCCTGCTGGACCTTCGCGCCGTTCTCGACGGGCGGGGCGCCGGCGGCCTCGACGGCCTTGGCGAGGGCCCGGTCGGCGTCGGCGATGTCCTGGAACGCCTTCGAGTCGGCGGCCTGGATCTCGGCCGGCTTGCTGTCGGCGGCGGTCGAGATGATGATCTGGTGCGCGTCGGCCCGCTTCTGGATCTGAGGCTTCGCCTGATCGCAGAACGTCTTCGCCCAGTCACCCACCTTGTCGCCCTCGTCGTCGCTGCAACCGGACAGCGCGAGCACCAGTACCGCGCCGCCGGACAGTGCGGCCGCAAGCTTCTTGTTCAACGGATCGGTCCCTTCCAAGGGTCTCGGCCCCGGAACATACACGCCGAACGGGCTACTTCCACCTTTCGTGGGACTGACTTATCCCACATTGCAGCCTTTTGACCCAAGCGACGACCCTCACACCCACCCCCGAAACCCGCGGAAATGAGACGGACGACACGTCAGGCGTCCACGGATCAGACGTCAGGAGACCGCCACCGAGCGCCTCTTGGAGGCCCGGACCGCGGCGACGACCACGGCGAGCGCGACCGCCGCGACCGCGGCCCGCAGCCCGGGGCTCGCGTCGTCGCCGTATCCGAACCGCACGACCGCCGGGGCGATCAGCAGCGCGACCAGGTTCATCACCTTCAGGAGCGGGTTGATCGCCGGGCCCGCCGTGTCCTTGAACGGGTCGCCGACGGTGTCCCCGATGACCGTCGCCGCGTGCGCCTCGCTGCCCTTGCCGCCGTGGTTGCCGTCCTCGACCAGCTTCTTCGCGTTGTCCCAGGCGCCACCGGAGTTGGCGAGGAACACCGCCATCAGCGTGCCCGCGCCGATCGCCCCGGCGAGATACGCGCCGAGCGGGCCGACGCCGAGCGCGAAGCCGACCGCGATCGGGGCCATCACGGCGAGCAGCCCGGGCGTGGCGAGTTCGCGCAGCGCGTCCCTGGTGCAGATGTCGACGACCCGCCCGTACTCCGGCTTCTCGGTGAAGTCCATGATCCCGGGGTGCTCACGGAACTGCCGCCGCACCTCGTACACCACCGAACCGGCCGACCGGGAGACCGCGTTGATGGCGAGCCCCGAGAAGAGGAAGACGACCGCCGCGCCGAGGATCAGCCCGAAGAGGTTGTTGGGCTGCGAGATGTCCATCGAGAGGGTCAGCGCGTCCGCCTTCCCGCCGAGCTCCCCCACGTCGGCGATCGAGGTGGCGATGGCGTCCCGGTACGAGCCGAAGAGCGCCGAGGCCGCCAGGACGGCCGTGGCGATGGCGATGCCCTTCGTGATGGCCTTCGTCGTGTTGCCGACCGCGTCGAGGTCGGTCAGCACCTGCGCGCCCGCGCCCTCGACGTCCCCGGACATCTCCGCGATGCCCTGCGCGTTGTCGGCGACGGGGCCGAAGGTGTCCATGGCGACGATCACGCCGACGGTGGTGAGCAGGCCCGTCCCGGCGAGCGCGACCGCGAACAGCGCCAGCATGATCGAGGCGCCGCCGAGCAGGAACGCGCCGTACACGGTGAGCCCGATGAGCAGGGCCGTGTACACGGCGGACTCCATGCCGAGGGCCACGCCCGCGAGGACCACGGTCGCGGGCCCGGTGAGCGAGGACTTCCCGATGTCCCTGACCGGCCGCCGGCTCGTCTCCGTGAAGTAGCCGGTGAGCTGCTGGATGAGCGCGGCCAGGACGATGCCGAGGGCGACCGCGACCAGCGCGAGGACCCGCGGATCGCCGCCGTGGTCCTGGATGCCCGGCTCGGTGACGCCTTCGAGCTCGGCGTACGAGGACGGGAGGTACGTGAAGGCGGCGACGGCGACCAGCGCGAGCGAGGTCACCGCCGAGACGAGGAACCCGCGGTTGATCGCGCTCATGCCGCTGCGGTCCGCGCGCCGGGGGGAGACCGTGAAGATGCCGATCACCGCGGTGACCACGCCGATCGCCGGAACGATCAGGGGAAACGCGAGCCCGTGGTCGCCGAAGGCCACCTTGCCGAGGATGAGCGCGGCGACCAGGGTCACGGCGTACGACTCGAAGAGGTCGGCGGCCATGCCCGCGCAGTCGCCGACGTTGTCGCCCACGTTGTCGGCGATGGTGGCGGCGTTGCGCGGATCGTCCTCCGGGATGCCCTGCTCGACCTTGCCGACCAGGTCGGCGCCGACATCGGCGGCCTTGGTGAAGATGCCGCCGCCCACACGCATGAACATGGCGATGAGCGCGGCGCCCAGACCGAAGCCCTCCAGGACCTTCGGCGCGTCGGCGGCGTACACGAGGACGACGCACGCGGCCCCGAGCAGTCCGAGGCCGACGGTGCACATGCCGACCACCCCGCCCGTACGGAAGGCGATCCGCGTGGCCCGGTGCGCGACCTCCGTCAGGTCCTTCTCGGGCTCGCCCGGCGCCGGAGTGGCCTCCCTGGCCGCCGCGGCGACCCGCACGTTGGCCCGTACGGCGAGCCGCATGCCGATGTACCCGGTGACCGCCGAGAAGAGCGCCCCGACCAGGAAGAACAGGGAGCGGCCGGCCCGCTGGGACCAGTTGTCCGCGGGCAGCAGCATCAGGAGGAAGAACACGGCGGCCGCGAAGACGGCGACCGTCCGCAGCTGCCGCGCGAGATAGGCGTTCGCCCCCTCCTGCACGGCGGCGGCGATCTCCCTCATCCGCTCGGTGCCCTGGCCGGCCGCGAGCACCTGGCGCACGAGGAGCCGCGCGACGACCAGCGCGGCGAGGGCGACGCAGGCCACGACGACCACGATCGTCCTGTTCCCGCTCGTGAGCACCGCGGCGGCGAGGGATGTGGGGTACATGGGGACGGATCATAGGGAGACGAACCCGCCCAGATGGGGACGCCGCCGAGCCACCACACGAATGCACCCATCCGACACGGGGACGGGGTAGGGGTACGCGTACGGGGCGGGGCGCCGGCGGGGCGGGGCGCCGGCGCGGCGGCGGTCGGGCTCCCGGCGAAAAGGAAAGAGGCCCCGCGGGTGCGGGGCCTCTTTCCTTCTGCGTGTACGGGTCAGGACAGAACGTCCGCCGAACTCACCGGCCAGCTCATCCGGATGGTGCCGCCGTCCTCGCCGGCGCTCACCTCGACGTCGTCGACGAGCCCGCGGATCACCGCGAGCCCCATCTCGTCCTCACCGTCGGCGTCGTCGAAGTCCTCGGCCGGAGCCGAGGCACGCGCACCGGGGACACCGGCGGCATCGGCCGCCGCCACCCCCGCACCCGGCACCTCGTCGCCGACCTCGATGGAGAACGTCTTCTCCTCCTCGGTCAGCGCGACCCGGATGGGCGTGGTGACGCCGTTGCTGCGATGCAGCCCGACCGCACGGGAACATGCCTCACCGACGGCGAGACGCACCTCGTCGAGGACCGCCTCGTCCACCCCCGCCCGGCGCGCCACCGCGGCGGCCACCAGGCGGGCCGTACGGACGTGCTCGGGTTGAGCGCTGAAACGGAGTTCAACGGTGGCCATGCGAACCCCCTGGGCTCAGTCGACGGCGTTGACGGCCTCGTCGACCGAGGTGTGGATCGGGAACACCTTGGTGAGGCCCGTGATCCGGAAAATCTTGAGAATGCGCTCCTGGTTGCAGACGAGGCGCAGCGAGCCCTCGTGCGCGCGCACGCGCTTCAGGCCACCGACGAGCACACCGAGGCCGGTGGAGTCGAGGAAGTCCACGCCCTCCATGTCGACGACCAGGTGGTAGCTGCCGTCGTTCACCAACTCGACCAACTGCTCGCGCAGCTTGGGCGCGGTATACACATCAATCTCGCCACCGACCTCGACGACCGTACGGTCACCACCAGCGCCGGACACATTGCGAGTCGACAGGGACAGGTCCACGGATCCTCCAGCACCTTGCTATCGGGCGATCGCCCCCTCGGGCCTCCCGGGCGGAGCCAGGGAACTGATCGCCAGCCGCGATGGCATTCAATCACTTACCAGCAGCCATGCACGACGCCTTGGAAGCATTGTCCGTCATGGCAGTGACACACTCGGTGCCGATGGCCAAGAATCAGCGCCCCCGTCGACCGGCCGGGGACACGGGCAGTCGCCCCTCCCCCGGCGTGGTCCTCGACCGGCTCGCCGCGGGCGAGAGCCGGTCTTCGCGCATCACCCATACGGAGCACATGCCCGCCCGGGAGGGCCGTCATGCCGTCTGGCCGCACCGGATCCGGCCGGAGGTGATCGCGGCGATCCAGGCGGCCGGGATCGACCATCCGTGGGAGCACCAGGCGACGGCCGCCGAGCACGCCCTGGACGGCGAATCCGTGGTGATCGCCACGGGCACCGCCTCGGGCAAGTCGCTCGCCTACCTCGCCCCGGTCCTCACCACCCTCCTGGACGGCTCCGAGGCCGCGAACGGGCGCGGGGCCACCGCGCTGTACCTCTCGCCCACCAAGGCCCTCGCCGCCGACCAGCGACGCGCCGTGCGGGCACTGGCCGCCCCGCTCGGCAACCGGATCCGCCCCGCCGTCTACGACGGCGACACGCCGGTCGAGGAACGCGAGTGGGTCCGCCAGTACGCGAACTACGTGCTGACCAACCCCGACATGCTGCACCGGGGCATACTCCCCTCCCACCCCAGGTGGTCCTCCTTCCTGCGCGCCCTGCGCTACGTCGTGATCGACGAGTGCCACACCTACCGCGGCGTCTTCGGCTCCCACGTCGCCCAGGTGCTGCGCCGCCTGCGCCGGATCTGCGCCCGGTACGGCTCCGAACCGGTCTTCCTCCTCGCCTCCGCCACCTCCGCCGACCCCGCCCTGGCGGCCGGCCGCCTCACCGGCCTTTCGGTCACCGAGGTCTCCGACGACGCCTCCCCGCGCGGCGAGCTGGTCTTCGCCCTGTGGGAGCCGCCGCTGACCGAGCTGCACGGCGAGCGCGGAGCCCCGGTGCGGCGCACCGCCACCGCGGAGACCGCGGACCTGCTCACCGACCTGACCCGCCAGGGTGTCCGCTCGGTCGCCTTCGTGCGCTCCCGGCGCGGCGCCGAGCTGATCTCGGTGATCGCCCAGGAACGGCTGGCCGAGACCGACCGCGCCCTGGCCCACCGGGTCGCCGCCTACCGGGGCGGCTACCTCCCCGAGGAGCGGCGGGCCCTGGAGCAGGCCCTGCACTCCGGCGAGCTCCTCGGCCTGGCCGCCACGACCGCCCTGGAACTGGGCGTGGACGTCTCCGGCCTGGACGCGGTCGTGATCGCCGGCTATCCGGGCACCCGGGCCTCCCTGTGGCAGCAGGCCGGCCGCGCCGGCCGCTCCGGCGAGGGCGCCCTCGCCGTCCTGGTCGCCCGCGACGACCCGCTGGACACCTTCCTGGTCCACCACCCGGAGGCGATCTTCGACCAGCCGGTCGAGTCGACCGTCCTCGACCCCGACAACCCCTACGTCCTCGCCCCCCATCTCTGCGCCGCCGCCGCGGAACTCCCACTGACCGAACCCGACCTGGCGCTCTTCGGCCCGGCCGTCCCCGGCCTGCTTCCCCAGCTCGAAGGGGCGGGGCTGCTGCGCCGCCGCGCCACCGGCTGGTACTGGACCCGCCGCGAGCGGGCCGCCGACCTCACCGACATCCGGGGCGGCGGCGGCAGCCCCGTCCGAATCGTCGAGTCGGGCACCGGCCGACTGCTCGGCACGGTCGACGAGGCCGCCTCCCACACGGCCGTCCACGAGGGCGCCGTCCACCTCCACCAGGGCCGCACCTACCTGGTGCGGGAGCTCGACCTCGAGGACTCCGTGGCCCTCGTCGAGGAGGCCGCCCCGCCGTACTCGACCACCGCCCGCGACACCACCTCCATCGCCGTCCTCGAAACCGACACCGAGATCCCCTGGGGAGCCGGCCGCCTCTGCTACGGCTCCGTCGAGGTCACCAACCAGGTCGTGTCCTTCCTGCGCCGCCGACTGATCACGGGCGAGGTCCTCGGCGAGACCAAGCTCGACCTGCCGCCCCGCACCCTGCGCACCCGGGCCGTGTGGTGGACGGTCACCGAGGACCAGCTCGACGCCGCCCGGATCGACCCGGAGATCCTCGGCGGCGCCCTGCACGCCGCCGAGCACGCCTCCATCGGCATGCTGCCGCTCTTCGCGACCTGCGACCGCTGGGACATCGGCGGGGTCTCCGTCCCGCTCCACCCCGACACGCTGCTGCCCACCGTCTTCGTGTACGACGGCCACCCGGGCGGCGCGGGCTTCGCCGAGCGCGCGTTCCACACGGCCCGCGCCTGGCTGACCGCCACCCGCGAGGCCATCGCCTCCTGCGAGTGCGAGGCGGGCTGCCCCTCCTGCATCCAGTCCCCCAAGTGCGGCAACGGCAACGACCCGCTCCACAAGCGCGGCGCCGTACGCCTCCTCACGGAACTCCTGCGGGAGGCTCCGGACGCCCCGCCGGCGGCCGCGCCCCAGGCAGCTCCGGAGGCCTCACCGGCCGTCTCTCCCCAGCAAGCTCCGGAGGCCCGGCAGGCGGTCGCTCCCCCGGAAGAGGCTCCCGGGGCGACTCCTCGGGCGGAAGGGCCTCCTCCGCCGGTCCCGCCCGCGACCTGACCTCCGGTCGGTACGGGCCGCGCACGACCCGGGCGGTCACCTCGGCGACCTCGCCCCGCAGCGCGCACCCCGCCAGCTCGGCACCCTGCGCGGCCGCCACCCGGGACGCGGCGGCACAGGCCTCGCCCTCGCCCCACAGCGCCCGGTCCGCGGCGGCCAGCGCGGCCAGATCGGCCGCCCCGCCCGCGCGGTGCCTGGCAGCCACGGCCTGCCCGAGCGCCAGCACCGCCCCGAACACCACGCACAGCGCACACGCCGCGAACGCCACCCAGACGGTCGCCGCGCCCCGATCCCGGCCCGGCTGCCGACGGCCCGCCGTCACGGCGGCCCCCCGACGGCCGCCGCGTCCTCCGCGAGGGCCGCCGCGTCCGCGTGCAGGGTGAGGCCCATGCCCCGGGGGCCGGGGGCCGCCGCGTCCACCGTCACCCGCCACAGCTCTCCGGAGCGCGTCACCGCCACCCTGGCGCCTTCGGGCGCGGCGGCGCGGGCCGCCGCCTCGGCGGAGGCCACGGGTTCGGAGCGGGCCGCCGCCCGTGCCCCCGCCCGTGCCGCGTCCACGCACCGGATCTGCGCCGCCGCGGCGGCGAGGGCCCAGAGCAGGGTCACGGTGAACAGCGCGAGCACCGGCAGGACCATCGCCGCCTCCACGGTCACGAATCCCCGGTCAGAACGGCGCATCGAGGGCCTTCCCGATCACCGATTCCAGCGCTCCGGAGACCGCGCCACTGGTCACGATCTTGTACAGCACGGCGGCGAACGCCGCCGCCGCGATCGTCCCCACCGCGTACTCGGACGTGGTCATCCCGGCGTCCCTGCGCGCCGCGGCCCGCCGGGCCCGCCACCACCCGCCCACCGCCACCGCCGCCTTGCCCACCACACCTGCCGCCATCCCTACCGCCCTGACCGTCATGCCTGCCTCCTCGTCCCGTCCTGCCGTACCTGCCGTGCTCGCCATACCTGTCGTGCTCGCCGTACCTGCCGTGCCCGCCATGTCCGTCCCGCCTGTCGTGGTCGTCGTGTGCCGCCGCTGTCGTGCCATGCCCTGATCCCGTCATCCGTCGAGCAGTCCCGTCGCCAGTCCGATCACCACCGGGGCCACCCCCACCGCCAGGAAGGCGGGCAGGAAGCAGAGCCCCACGGGGGCGCTGATCAGGACCTGGGCCCGGCGGGCCCGGGTCGCCGCCGTGCGGGCCCGGGCCGCGCGGAGGGCGGTCGCGTGCCGGGCGACGGCCTCCGCCGCGGGCGCTCCGGAGGAGCCGGCCCGTTCCATGCAGCGGGCCAGTCCCGAAGCGCCCGGTATCGCGCCGAACCTCCGCCACACCTCGGCCGGTTCACCGCCGAGGCGCAGCTCGGCCGCCGTGCGGGTCAGCCGCTCGCCGAGCGGTCCGCCCAATGAGCGGCCCACGGCCTCCGCAGCTTCGCCGGGCCCGGCACCGGAGGCGGCGCAGGCCGCCAACAGGTCTGCGGCGAGCGGAAGGTGACGTGTCGCCTCCTCGACGCCGGCGGGGGAGGACGCGCGCTTCGCGGCCCCCTGGCGCACCCCGGCGGCCACCAGGACGCCCGCGCTCAGACCGCCGACGACACCGAACAGCAC
The DNA here is from genome assembly GCF_042262805.1 of Streptomyces sp. NPDC056361. Classification (NCBI taxonomy): domain Bacteria; kingdom Bacillati; phylum Actinomycetota; class Actinomycetes; order Kitasatosporales; family Streptomycetaceae; genus Streptomyces; species Streptomyces sp. NPDC056361. Next base: position 18,779 of record NZ_JBHJQI010000062.1, on the reverse strand, counting down.
CCAGCCGAGGCCGACCGCCACGAGCGGCGCCATCCCGCGCCCCAGCCACGGCGGAGGCCCGGACCGGGCCGTGCGGGTGGGTGGCGAGGGCTCCGGGAACAGGCCCCGCAGCCTCCGTCGCTGCGCCCGCGCCCGCCGCCCGCGCACCAGCACCCAGAGGACCTTCGCGGACCCGTACACGACGAGGGTCAGGGGTGCCGACGCCTGAAGTGCGTTCAGGGTCAAGGCCGTTCACCTCCCCGTACGATCCGGGCGGCCCACCACAGGCCGGCCGCTTCCAGGGCCCCGCCCACGGTCAGGCAGCCGAGGCCCGCGGGCGTGTGCAGCAGGATCCGGAGCGGGTGGGCGCCCAGTGCGGCGCCGAGGGCGAGGCCGGCCGCCGGTAGGAGGGCGAGCACCGCCACCGTCGCCCAGGCGCCGGCGAGTTCGGCCCGCAGCCGTTCCCGCTGCTCGCGGTGGTCGCGCAGGGCCGCCTCCAGGCGGTCGAGCCCCGCGGCCAGACCGGCACCACCGTCGACGGCCACCTGCCAGCAGGCCGCCATGCCGGCGAGACCGTCGGCGCCGTCCTGCCGGGCCGCCCTGCGGAGTGCCTCCGGCACGTCCCCGCCGAACCGGGCCGCCGCGAGCACGCCCGCCTCCTCGCGGCCGAGCGCGCCCGTCTCCCGGGCGGCGAAGGCCAGCGCCTGCGCCGGCTGCCACCCGGCCCTCAACTCGCCGACGACGGCCGCGCACAGGGCCACCACCCGCTCGGCCCGCGCCTCCCGCTCCCTCCGGCACTCGGCGGCCCGCAGCCGCCGCTCCACCACCGGCACGGCCACCGCTCCCAGCACCAGCGGCACCGGCGACTCCCCGAGCAGTGCGAGCGCCCCGGCCGCCGGCAGGCACAGCCACGCGCGCCGCCCCCGCAGCACGGCCCACCACCGCGCGGCCACCGCCGGCCACGCCGCCCAGGCACCGGATCGGCCTTCGCGGCCACCGGGAGCGCCGGCCGGGAGCAGTGCCCGCGCCCGGCCCACCCCGCGCCGCCGTTCGACCGCCCACCACAGCGCGAGGACCGCGCAGAGCACCGCCGCGCCTTGTGCCGCGTCCCGTGTGAGCACCGCTTGCCCCGTCATCACGATCCCTCTCCGATCAGGGCCCCCAGCCGCTCCCAGCCCTGCTCCCGTTCGAAGCCGGAGGCGCTCCACCGCAGCGCGGGAACCGTCCGGACGAGGCCGTCCCGGTCCCGCTCCAGGACATGGACCTCGGCGATCCGCCGCCGTCCGTCCCGGTCCCGTACGAGGTGGAGAACCGCGGAGAGTCCGGCGCCCAGCTGGCTGTGGAGGGCGGCCCGGTCGAGCCCGGCCGCCGTCCCGAGGGCTTCGAGGCGGGCCGGGACGGCCGCTGCCGTGTTGGCGTGGAGCGTGCCGCAGCCTCCGTCGTGGCCCGTGTTGAGGGCCGCGAGCAGGTCCACCGCCTCCCCGCCCCGGACCTCGCCGACGACGAGCCGGTCGGGCCGCATCCGCAGGGCCTGGCGGACGAGGTCCCGCAGGGTGACCAAACCGGCGCCCTCCTGGTTGGCGGGCCGTGCCTCGAGGCGGACCACGTGCGGGTGGTCGGGTCGCAGCTCCGCCGAGTCCTCGGCGAGCACGATCCGCTCCCGCTCGCCCACCAGGCCGAGGAGGGAGGCGAGGAGCGTGGTCTTCCCCGTCCCCGTTCCACCGCTGACGAGGTACGACACGCGCGCGTCGATGAGGGCCCGGAGGACCGCGGCACCGCCCGGCGGCACCGTGCCCGCCGCGGCGAGCTCGTCGAGCGAGAAGGCGCGCGGGCGCACCACCCGCAGCGACAGGCAGGTCGAGCCGACCGCCACCGGTGGCAGCACCGCGTGCATCCGGGTGCCGTCGGGGAGCCGTGCGTCCACCCAGGGGCGAGCGTCGTCGAGCCGGCGCCCGGCCACCGCCGCGAGCCGTTGCGCGAGCCTGCGGACGGCGGTGGCGTCCGGGAAGGACACCGGGGCCCTTTCGAGTCCGGCGCCGCGGTCCACCCAGACCCGGTCGGGCGCCGAGACCAGGACGTCGGTGACCGCCGGGTCGGCGAGCAGCGGCTCCAGCGGTCCGGTGCCGATCAGCTCGCACCTCAGCGCCTCGGCCGCGCCGAGGACTTCCGTGTCGCCGAGCAGCCGTCCCTGCGCCCGCAGCGCCGCGGCGACCCGCGCCGGGGTGGGTTCTGCGCCGCTCGCCGCGAGGCGCTGCCGCACGGCGTCGAGGAGCCCCGCGCCCCCGCCGCCGGCCCAGGTCCCGGTCACGCCGCACCGCCCGGGGCGAGCGCGCGCTCCCAGAACGCGCCGCAGAACCGTCCGAGCGGCCCGCGGGGTTCGGCGCCCGGCGGCACTCCCGCGTCCTGGTCCGTCACGATCCCCGGGTCGTAGGGGAGTTCACCGGCGAGCGGCAGCCGCAGCGCGTCGGCGACCCACCGCTCGTCGAGTCCGGCCGCGTAGGGTCCGCGGACCACGGCCCGCACGTCGCGGACGGCCATGCCGAGGGTCGTGGCCACCCGGTGGGCCGCCGCGACGGCCCGCAGCTCGCCCGGCACGACGAGCAGGCCGAGGTCGAGCTGGGCGAGGGCCTCGGCGGCCGCCCCGTCGGTTGCGCGCGGCAGGTCGACCACGACGACTCCGCCCCGGCGGCGCGCCGCGCCGAGCACGGACCGCACCGCCTCGGGCGGCACCGGCGCGGCGGGCTCCCTGCCCCAGCTGAGCACCCGGACTCCCCGCACCGACGGCAGGGACTCCTCCAGGGCGCCGCCGGCCAGGCGGCCTTTCGAGGCGGCGAAGTCGGGCCAGCGTCTGCCCTCCTCGCGTTCGCCGCCGAGGAGCACGTCGAGTCCTCCGCCCAGTGGGTCCCCGTCGACGAGCAGGGTGCGCCGCCCGGTGCGCGCGGCGGCGAGCGCGAGGCCGCACGCCAGGGTGGAGGCGCCCGCGCCACCGCGGCCGCCGACGATCCCGACGGTCAGCGCCTGCCGGCCGGCTCCCTCCGCCGCGTCGGCGATCCGGTCGACGAGGAGGCCCTCGGCGTCCGGCAGCCGCAGCACGCTCTCCGCGCCGATCTCGACGGCGAGCCGCCACACCCCCGGGTCGTCCCGGTCGCGGCCGACGAGGACGGTCCCCGGCCGTCGCGCGGCTCCCCGGCAGCGGGCCGCGGCGTCGTCGCCGACGAGCACGAGCGGCGGTTCGGTCCAGCTCGCGCGTCGCTCCGGCACGCCGTGGTGCACCTCGGGCTCGACGCCGGCCGCCGCGCAGAGCCGGAGGAGGTCGTCGAGCAGCCCGAGGTCCTCGGTGACGATCAGCGGCCCGGCCCGGCGCGGTTCGTCCGGAGCCGTCGACTCCGTCCGGCGCGATTCCGTACCCGTCCTGGATGCCTCCACGGCACGCCCCTCTCGTGATTCCTGCCGTCCGCGAACTTCGCGACAGGAATCACCGTCGGGCCATCGGGGAAATCGTGCGGAAGTCACCTAAAAACTGGGGATAACCGAAGCCCTGTGAATAACTTCGCCACCCCTCGGGGGACTCCCCGGAACGCATCCTGCCGGTTACTGTGGGTGACGAATCGAGCGTCCGGCGAGGCGCACACGGACGGACGGCCGAGGGCCGGAAGGAAGGGAGCGGGCCATGTCCCACGGAACCGAAACGGCTCCGGACATGCGACGACCCCCGCCGGGGGGGAGAGCGGGGGTCGTCTCTCCGGCCGACTCGGGGGGGGAGGAGCCGGACCGGGTTAGCACGGTCGCGAACGATCCGTGACTTCCATGGTGTACCCGAGAGCCTTCTCAGGCAAACCCACGCGCCCCGGCGTACGCCGAATGGCGGGCACCTATGCTCAGGCTTGTGGAAAACCACTCCTTGCCGCGCACAGCCGCCTTCTTTGACCTGGACAAGACGGTCATTGCGAAGTCATCGACGCTGACCTTCAGCAAGTCCTTCTACCGAGGCGGACTGATCAGCCGCCGCGCCGCCCTGCGGACGGCGTACATCCAGTTCGTCTTCCTGGCGGGCGGGGCCGATCACGACCAGATGGAGCGGATGCGCGAGTATCTTTCCGCGCTCTGCAAAGGCTGGAACGTCGCCCAGGTGAAGGAACTCGTCGCCGAGACCCTTCACGACCTGATCGACCCGATCATCTACGACGAGGCCGCCTCCCTCATCGAGGAGCACCACGCCGCGGGCCGCGACGTCGTCATCGTGTCGACGTCCGGAGCCGAGGTGGTCGAGCCGATCGGCGAGATGCTCGGGGCGGACCGGGTCGTCGCCACCCGGATGGTGGTCGGCGACGACGGCTGCTTCACCGGCGAGGTCGAGTACTACGCCTACGGCCCGACGAAGGCCGAGGCGGTCAGGGAGCTCGCCAAGTCGGAGGGCTACGACCTCTCGCGCTGCTTCGCGTACAGCGACTCGGCGACCGACATCCCGATGCTGGAGGCCGTCGGCCACCCGTACGCGGTCAATCCCGACCGGACGCTCCGCCGCGAGGCCACCGCCCGGGAATGGCCGGTTCTCTCCTTCGAGAAGCCGGTCCGGCTCAAGCAGCGGCTGCCCGAGTTCCGGATGCCGCCCCGGCCCACGCTCGTCGCCGCGGCGGCCGTGGGCGCGGCAGCGGTGGGCGCCGGGCTCGTCTGGTACGCCGCCAGGCGCAGGCAGGCCGCGCTCGCCCACCGGCTCGCCGATGACTTTGCCCGAATTTGAGCGATGCGCCAGAGAAGTGAGGCCAGCACTTTCGCTTCCTCACGGACAGGAGTAGAAAGGAATCAGGCCCGCGAGACCAAGGACATCCGAGAGGATCACCTGTTGAGCATGAAGGCCCCACGGACCTAGCACCGAAACCGGGCACCCACGCGACGTCGACCCGTCGATTACGGGCCAGCCGCACCAGGCCACGGGCAAAGTTCCCGGCCTGATGGGCACATATCGAGGACGCTTGGTAACTGGGTGGAAGTGCCAGCGGCGGTACCAGGACTGGTGCCGCCGCAACCCATTCCGGGCCCCGCGCGGGGCCCGGAATCTTTTTGCCCCGACCCCGCCGCCCCCGACCCGGCCGGCCTCGCAGGCCTCGCAGGCCCCGTCGGCCCGGGCCGGTCGCGAGGGCAGGCCCCGCCCGCGGCCCGCGCCTCAGGCGGCGCCGCGCTGGAGCGCCTCGCAGACGGCGGTCGACTCGCGGACTCCCAGCTCGACCGAGCGCCCGCAGTGGGCGATCCAGGCGCCGACGCCCTCCGGGGTCCCCGACAGGTAGCCCTCGAACGCCGACACGTAGGCGGCGCGCCCCTGCTCCGCGTGGCCGACCTCGGCCGGGCAGATCGCCTTCGGGTCGAGGCCGCTGCCGATCAGCGCGATCCGCTCGGCCGCACGCGCGACCAGTCCGTTGTACGAGGTGAAGGGGCGCAGCGCGAGCAGTTCGCCGTGCACCACCGCGGCCGTCACCAGGGCCGGGGCGTCGCCGCCCGCGACGATCAGTTCCGCGAGGCCGTCGAGACGGCCGGCGACCTCGGCGGGCGTGGGCACGGGGGCCTCGATCAGCGGCTCGTCGACGGTCTCGCCGTCCAGCCGGGGCCGCCCCACCGACGCGCCCGGGTCGCCCGCGGCGACCAGGTGGAGCCGGGCGAGCACGCGCAGCGGTGACTGGCGCCAGATGGAGAGCAGTTGCCCGGCCTCGGCGCCGAGGCGCAGGGCGGCGCCGACGGTGCGGGCCTCGGGGTCGGCGCTGAAGTCGCTGCGCCGGCGGACCTCTTCCAGGGCCCAGTCGGCGCCGGCGAGGGCGGCCGAGCCGCGCGCCCCGCGCAGGGCCGCCTCGGAGGAGATCTCGTTGCTGCGGCGGCGCATCACACGGTGGCCGTAGACCCGGTCGACGGCCTTGCGTACGGAGTCCACCGCGTCGGCGACGCCCGGGAGCGAGCCGAGGGCGGCCAAGGGGTCAGAGGCGTGCGTACTCATAGGTAAGGAGGCTACGCGCCCCGGGGGCCCGCCCCACGAAGGAGTGGTCTTCTTCACGCTCCTTGACCACGGCACGCGATCGTGCCACTACGCTAGGTGAACATGAAGATCGCTTTCGTCGGGAAGGGCGGCAGCGGCAAGACGACGCTGTCCTCGCTCTTCATCCGCCATCTCGCCGCCAACGAAGCCCCGGTCGTCGCCGTCGACGCCGACATCAACCAGCACCTCGGCGCCGCGCTCGGCCTGTCCGAGGCGGAGGCCGCCGCGCTGCCCGCGATGGGCGCGCACCTGCCGCTCATCAAGGAGTACCTGCGGGGTTCCAACCCCCGGATCGTCTCCGCCGACACGATGATCAAGACGACACCGCCCGGGGAGGGCTCGCGGCTGCTGCGGGTCCGCGAGGACAACCCGGTGTACGAGGCGTGCGCCCGGCCGGTGCCGCTCGACGACGGCGACGTCCGGCTGATGGCGACCGGCCCCTTCACCGAGGCGGACCTCGGGGTGTCCTGCTACCACTCGAAGGTCGGGGCGGTGGAGCTCTGCCTCAACCACCTGGTCGACGGGGCCGACGAGTACGTGGTCGTCGACATGACCGCGGGCTCGGACTCCTTCGCTTCCGGCCTCTTCACCCGCTTCGACATGACGTTCCTGGTCGCCGAGCCGACCCGCAAGGGCGTCTCGGTCTACCGCCAGTACAAGGAGTACGCGCGGGACTTCGGCGTCGCGCTGAAGGTCGTCGGGAACAAGGTGCAGGGTCGGGACGACCTCGACTTCCTGCGCGAGGAGGTCGGCGAGGACCTGCTCGTCACGGTCGGCCACTCGGACTGGGTCCGCGCGATGGAGAAGGGCCGCCCGCCCCGCTTCGAGCTCCTGGAGGCGGACAACCGCATGTCCCTCCAGGCCCTCCAGGACGCGGCCGACGACTCGTACGCCCACCGCGACTGGGACCGCTACACCCGCCAGATGGTCCACTTCCACCTGCGCAACGCGGAGAGCTGGGGCAACGCCAAGACCGGGGCCGACCTGGCTTCGCAGGTCGACCCCGGGTTCGTGCTGTCGGAAGGGCTCAGCGCCGTTCAGCCTGCTTGACGGCGGGCGCCGGGACCGCCGGGACGCCGCCCTCCGGGGCGCCGGCGGGGGCCGCGGGCTGGGGGGCGAGGAAGGTCTTCCAGCCGCCGGCGGGGGCCTCGCCGACCTTGAGGGTGCGCATCTTGGCGATGACGTCGGGGTCCTGGGCGTCGAGCCAGTCGGCGAGCTGGCGGAAGGAGACGCACTTGACGTCCCGCTGCACGCAGACGGTGGCGATGGTCTCCTCGACGGCCCGCATGTACGTGCCGCCGTTCCAGGACTCGAAGTGGTTGCCGATGATCAGCGGCGCCCGGTTGCCCCGGTAGGAGCGCTCGAAGGCCTGCACCAGGCCGTCGCGCATCTGGTCGCCCCAGTAGGCCTGCTGGGAGGGGTCGCCCTGGGTCGTGCCGGGTGACTGGTTGACCAGGAAGTTGTAGTCCATGGAGAGCGTCTGGAAGGCCCGGCCGGGGACCGGCACGAGCTGCATCGACAGGTCCCAGATGCCCAGGTCCTTCTTGGGCCAGACCTGGTCGTTGACGCCGCTGGTGTCGTAGCGGAAGCCCATCTGCGCCGCCGCCTGGACGAAGTTCGTCCGGCCTTCAAGGCAGGGGGTGCGGGCGCCGACGAGCTCCTTGTCGTAGTCGAAGGGAAGCGGCTGCTCGGAGCGCAGGCCGGCGTTGGTCTTCCAGTTCTTGACGAAGGACTTGGCCTGGTTGATCTCGCTCTTCCACTCCTCGACGGACCACTTGCCGACACCGCCTTCGGCGCCGCAGAAGTGCCCGTTGAAGTGGGTGCCGACCTCGTTGCCCTCCTGCCACGCGCCGCGCAGTTCGCGGACCGTGGCGCGGATGCCCTCGGTGTCGTTGAAGCCGATGTCGGAGCGGCCCGCGCTGTGCTGCGGCGGGTCGTAGAGGTTCCGCTTCTCCTCGGGCAGCAGGTACACGCCGCTGAGGAAGTACGTCATCTTGGCGTCGTACTTCTTGCCCACCGCGCGGAAGTGGGAGAACAGCTTCTGGCTGTCCTCGCCGGCGCCGTCCCAGGAGAAGACCACGAACTGCGGCGGGGTCTCCCCCGGCTTGAGGCGCTGCCAGACCGGCTGGTGGGGCTGGGCGCCGGTGAAGGCCGTGGAGCCGTCGCCGATCAGCCGGGGCGCGGCCTGGGGGGCCGCCGCGGGGGGCTTCTTGGCGCCGGTGCCGCCCGGCACGCCCTTCGTGGCCGTGCCGCCGGAGCCGCCCGAGCAGCCGGCGAGGCCGGTGGCGAGAGCCAGCGCGAGGGCGCCGGTGGCGAGCGCCCTCTTCTGGACAGTGGTCGTTCTCCCGGCGGCTGTCATCCGCGCACCTTTCCTCGGATCCTCAGATTTCCCTACAAGCGGCGTCAACGTCGCACCGCCGGGACCGGAGCGCGTCAACGACAAGCGGCACGGGCACGTTCTGTCACTGGAACCGGTGAATCATTGCCCTATTTGCCCCGAAAATAATGCCGCAGTCTTTACTCTCCATTACTCTTCATTTACCGAGAGTTATCTCTTTGGTGTCCCCGCCGCATCACCCCGCACGAGCCGCGACCGCGCTGCCCCGGAGGAGACGGGAACATGACCCTCTGCACCCCTGCCCGCACGACCACCCGGCCCCGAGTCCAGCGGCCCCACAGCCCGCCGGACGGACCACGCCGCTTCCGCATCGCCGGCGCCGACCTGTCCGCCTCGGTCGCCGTCTTCCTGATCGCGCTGCCGCTCTCCCTGGGCATCGCACTCGCCACCGGAGCCCCGCTCCAGTCCGGACTCGTCGCCGCCGCCGTCGGCGGCATCGTGGCCGGCCGCTTCGGCGGCTCGCCGCTCCAGGTGAGCGGCCCCGCCGCCGGCCTCACCGTCGTGACCGCCGAACTGATCCAGCTGTACGGCTGGCGCACCACCTGCGCCATCACCGTCCTCGCGGGCCTCGCCCAACTGGGGCTCTCGGCCCTGCGGGTGGCCCGTTCCGCGCTCGCCGTCTCCCCCGCCATCGTGCACGGCATGCTGGCCGGCATCGGCGTCACCATCGCCCTCGCGCAGCTCCACATCGTGCTCGGCGGCACCCCGCAGAGCTCCACCGTGGACAACGCCCTGGGCCTGCCCGCCCAGTTGGCTCACGTCCACCCGGCCGCGCTCGGCATCAGCGCCCTCACCGTGGCCGCCCTGCTCTGCTGGCCGCGGCTGCCGGGCCGGGCCGGACGGCTCGCGCGGAAGGTTCCGGCCGCGCTCGTCGCGGTGGCCGGGGCGACGGCGGTGGCGGCGTTCGCCGGGCTCTCCGTCCCCCGCGTCGACCTGCCGTCCTGGAGCAGCCACGCCCTGCCCGGGCTGCCCGAGGGCCCGGTCCTCGGCATCGCGGCCGGCGTGCTCACCATCACGCTGGTCACCAGCGTGCAGTCGCTGCTCTCCGCCGTCGCGGTCGACAAGCTCGTCGCCGGCCGTCCGGGCGGCGCCCAGGGCGTCCCGCGTTCCCGCCTCGACCGAGAACTCGCCGGCCAGGGCGCGGCGAACGTGCTCTCGGGCGCCCTCGGCGGGCTGCCGATCGCCGGGGTCGCGGTCCGCAGCGTCGCCAACGTCTCGGCGGGTGCGGTCAGTCGGGCCTCGACGATGCTGCACGGCCTGTGGATCGTGCTCGCGGCCCTGCTGCTCGTGCCGGTGCTCGACCTGATCCCGCTGCCCGCGCTCGCCGCCCTCGTCATGGTGGTCGGCATCCAGATGGTCAGCATCACCCACATCCGTACGGTCACCCGGCACCGCGAGGTCGTGGTCTACGCGGTGACGCTGACGGGTGTCGTCCTCGTCGGGCTCCTTGAGGGCGTCGCCCTCGGCATCGCCGTGGCCATCGCGGTGGCCCTGAACCGGCTCGCGCGCACCCGCATCACGCAGGAGGAGCGGGACGGGCGCCAGCTGCTGCGCGTGCGGGGCCAGCTGACCTTCCTGGCCGTCCCCCGGCTGAGCCGGGCGCTGCACCAACTGCCGCACGGGTCCGACGTGGTGGTCGAGCTGGACGGGTCCTTCATGGACCACGCGGCCTACGAGACGCTGAGCGACTGGACCGCCGGGCACCTCGCCCACGGCGGCACGGTCGAGACGACCGGCCCCTCCGGCGTCCGGATCGCCGAGCCCGCCCCGGTCACCGCCTCCGCCTCGCACTCCTGCTGCCGCCCCTGGACGCCCTGGCACAACCACCAGTGCGGGGAGCAGCCGGTCGAGCGGGCAGCGAGCGACGCCCCCGAGCGGACGACGGGGCTGCACCTGGCGAGCGGCATCGGCAAGTTCCAGCGGAACACCGCCCCGCTCGTCCGGGACGAGCTCGCGCGGCTCGCCCGGGAGGGCCAGAGCCCCTCGCAGCTCTTCCTGACCTGCGCCGACTCCCGGCTCGTCACGAGCATGATCACGTCGAGCGGCCCCGGCGACCTCTTCACCGTGCGCAACGTCGGCAACCTCGTGCCGCTCCCCGGCGAGGAGAGCGGGGACGACTCGGTCGCGGCGGCGATCGAGTACGCGGTGGACGTGCTCCGGGTCGACTCGATCACCGTCTGCGGCCACTCCGGCTGCGGCGCGATGCAGGCCCTGCTGAACGCCGGTCCCGACGACCCGCCCACACCGCTCCGCCGCTGGCTGCGCCACGGCCGGCCGAGCCTGGAGCGGATGGCGAGCCGACGGCACGCCTGGGCCCGGATCTCCGGGCGGCTGCCGGCCGACGCGGTCGAGCAGCTCTGCCTGACCAACGTGGTCCAGCAGCTGGAGCACCTGCGGGCGTACGAGCCGGTGGCGCGCCGGCTGGCCGAGGGGACGCTCACGCTGCACGGCGTGTACTTCCACGTGGGCGAGGCGCAGGCCTATCTGCTCGCCGACGCGGACGAGGTCCACAGCTACGACGACGTCTTCACCCAAGTGCTGCCGACGGATTATCTGGAGACGGCACAGGCGTCCTGAACCGGCGCTCGGGATCGCGCCACTCTCCGGCGCGGGAACGCGCCACCGCGCGTCCTGAACCATCGGCTCCGGCCGTCCGTGAGACTGTGTGGCCCCTTTCTCCCACCGCTCGGGAGCAAGGGGCCACCGTACGTCTGGCGGCTCACAGGTCTAAACCAATTACCTGGAGGCTCTTGTCACCCGGGCATCTGACTGGTGAGCTATGACACGGGACACATAAGTACAGAGGACGCCCTGGGAAAGGGAGATGTCGTGAGCAACGAAAGCCTGGCCAATCTGCTCCGGGAAGAGCGCCGCTTCGCGCCGCCCGCCGAGCTGGCCGCGCACGCCAACGTGACGGCGGAGGCGTACGAGCAGGCCAAGGCGGACAGGCTGGGCTTCTGGGCCGAGCAGGCCAAGCGTCTGACCTGGGCCACCGAGCCGACCGAGACCCTCGACTGGTCGAACCCGCCGTTCGCCAAGTGGTTCGCGGACGGCGAGCTGAACGTGGCGTACAACTGCGTCGACCGGCACGTCGAGGCCGGCCACGGCGACCGGGTCGCCATCCACTTCGAGGGCGAGCCGGGCGACAGCCGCGCCATCACCTACGCCGAGCTCAAGGACGAGGTCTCCAAGGCCGCCAACGCCCTGACCGAGCTGGGCGTCGGCAAGGGCGACCGGGTCGCCGTGTACCTCCCGATGATCCCCGAGGCGGCCATCACGATGCTGGCCTGCGCCCGCGTCGGCGCGGCCCACTCGGTGGTCTTCGGCGGCTTCTCGGCCGACGCCGTGGCCTCGCGCATCCAGGACGCCGACGCCAAGGTGGTCGTCACCGCCGACGGCGGCTACCGCCGCGGCAAGCCGAGCGCCCTGAAGCCCGCCATCGACGAGGCCGTCGCCAAGTGCCCGCAGGTCGAGCACGTCCTCGTGGTCCGCCGCACGGGCCAGGAGACCGCCTTCACCGAGGGCCGCGACGTGTGGTGGGACGACATCGTCACCCGCCAGTCCGCGGAGCACACCCCGGAGGCCTTCGACGCGGAGCACCCGCTCTTCATCCTCTACACCTCCGGCACCACGGGGAAGCCGAAGGGCATCCTGCACACCTCCGGCGGCTACCTCACCCAGGCCGCGTACACCCACCACGCCGTCTTCGACCTCAAGCCGGAGACCGACGTCTACTGGTGCACCGCCGACATCGGCTGGGTCACCGGCCACTCGTACATCGTCTACGGCCCGCTGGCCAACGGCGCGACGCAGGTCATGTACGAGGGCACCCCGGACACCCCGCACCAGGGCCGGTTCTGGGAGATCGTGCAGAAGTACGGCGTCACGATCCTCTACACGGCGCCCACCGCGATCCGCACCTTCATGAAGTGGGGAGACGACATCCCCGCGAAGTTCGACCTGTCCAGCCTCCGCGTGCTCGGCTCGGTCGGCGAGCCGATCAACCCCGAGGCCTGGGTCTGGTACCGCGAGCACATCGGCGCGGGCAAGACCCCGATCGTGGACACCTGGTGGCAGACCGAGACCGGCGCGATGATGATCTCGCCGCTGCCCGGCGTCACCGAGACCAAGCCGGGCTCCGCCCAGCGTCCGCTGCCGGGCATCTCCGCCACCGTCGTGGACGACGAGGCGAACGAGGTCCCGAACGGCGGCGGCGGATATCTCGTCCTCACCGAGCCGTGGCCGTCGATGCTCCGCACCATCTGGGGCGACGACCAGCGCTACATCGACACGTACTGGTCCCGCTTCGAGGGCAAGTACTTCGCCGGTGACGGCGCCAAGAAGGACGACGACGGCGACATCTGGCTGCTCGGCCGGGTCGACGACGTCATGCTCGTCTCGGGCCACAACATCTCGACGACCGAGGTCGAGTCGGCCCTGGTGTCGCACCCGTCCGTCGCCGAAGCGGCCGTCGTCGGCGCCGCCGACGAGACGACCGGTCAGGCCATCGTCGCCTTCGTCATCCTGCGCGGCACCGCGAGCCAGGACGAGAACCTCGTCGCCGACCTGCGCAACCACGTGGGCGCGACGCTCGGCCCGATCGCCAAGCCGAAGCGGGTCCTGCCCGTGGCGGAGCTGCCGAAGACCCGCTCGGGCAAGATCATGCGCCGTCTGCTGCGCGACGTGGCGGAGAACCGGGAGCTCGGCGACGTCACCACGCTGACCGACTCCTCGGTCATGTCGCTCATCCAGACCCAGCTGCCGGACGCCTCCAGCGAGGACTGAGCCGCAGCGGCCGTACGACGTGAGCGCCCGCCCCGGACGGTTCGGGGCGGGCGCTCACGCGTACCCCCAGGGGCAGGCGTCGCGTATCCCCAAGGGCGGGTGACGCGTACCCCCAGGGGCAGGCAACGCGTACCTCCGGGGTAGGCGCACCCAGGGTCGGGCGCTCGGGCTCACCCCTCGCCCGGCGGGACGAAAGCGGCGATTCTCCCTAAAGTGAATCTCGCCGGACACAACCCCACGCTCGTTAGGTAAGGTAAAGACCGCGTCAGGAACGCGTCAGTAAGACCTAGGTGCGCCGGGAAGTCTGGTCGGCATGTGCTTCGCCCTGCCTGCCCGACGGAGGTCTCCCACGTGTCTGCGCCCACCGACCGCAAGTTCCTCGGACTGCTCCCCCTGCCCGAGCGGCGGTACCTGGCCGACGCCCTGCGCACGGAGACCGTCGGCGGCGTACTGCTCCTCGTCGCCGCCGTCGCCGCCCTCGTCTGGGCCAACTCGCCGCTGAGCGAGAGCTATAAATCCGCACAAAACTTCCACATAGGACCGGCCGCCCTCGGCCTCGACCTGTCGATCCAGCACTGGGCCGCCGACGGACTCCTCGCGATCTTCTTCTTCGTCGCCGGCATCGAGCTCAAGCGCGAACTCGTCGCGGGCGAGCTGCGCGACCCCCGGGCCGCCGCGCTGCCCGTCATCGCCGCGCTCTGCGGCATGGCCGCGCCCGCCCTCGTCTACACCCTGGTCAACACCCTCGGCAACGGCTCGCCGGACGGCTGGGCCGTGCCCACCGCGACCGACATCGCGTTCGCGCTCGCCGTCCTCGCCGTCATCGGCACCTCGCTGCCGTCCGCGCTGCGCGCCTTCCTGCTGACCCTCGCCGTCGTCGACGACCTCTTCGCGATCCTGATCATCGCGATCTTCTTCACCAGCGACCTGGACTTCGCCGCTCTCGGCGGCGCCTTCGCCGGCCTCGCCGTCTTCTGGCTGCTGCTCCGCAAGGGCGTCCGCGGCTGGTACGTGTACGTGCCGCTCGCCCTGGTCATCTGGGGCCTGATGTACAACAGCGGCGTCCACGCCACCATCGCCGGTGTCGCCATGGGCCTGATGCTGCGCTGCACCACCCGGGAAGGCGAGGAGCACTCCCCCGGCGAGCGCATCGAGCACCTGGTGCGCCCGGTCTCGGCGGGCCTCGCCGTCCCCCTCTTCGCGCTCTTCTCCGCCGGTGTGAGCGTCTCCGGCGGCGCGCTCCGCGACGTCTTCACCCAGCCGGTGACCCTCGGCGTCGTCCTCGGCCTCGTCGTAGGCAAGGCCGTCGGCATCTTCGGCGGCACCTGGCTCACCGCCCGGTTCACCCGTGCGGAGCTCAACCCCGACCTGTCGTGGCCGGACGTGTTCGCCGTCGCCACGCTCGCCGGGATCGGCTTCACGGTCTCGCTCCTCATCGGCGAACTCGCCTTCGCCGGGGACACCGTCCTCACCGACGAGGTGAAGGCCGCGGTCCTGATCGGCTCGCTCATCGCCGCCGTGCTCGCCTCGATCCTGCTGAAGCTGCGGGTCCGCAGGTACCAGGCGATCTGCGCCGACGAGGAGCGCGACGACGACCACGACGGCATCCCCGACATCTACGAGCAGGACAATCCGGAGTACCACCTCCGGATGGCGGAGATCTACGAGAAGAAGGCCGCCGAACACAGGGAGCGCGCCCAACTGGCGGGGGCATCGCGCGACCGGACCGACCGTCCGGCATGATCTGAGTCGGACCGTAGACAGAAGGAGAGGGAGCAGCGATGAGCGACCCGTTCGACGGCACGGAACGCAGCCTCGGCCAGCTGGTCGCCTCGGCGACCGCCGAGATGTCCGCACTGGTGCACGACGAGATCGCCCTGGCCAAGGCCGAGATCCGACAGGACGTCAAGCGCGGTGCGTTCGGCAGCATCATGGGCATCGGTGCCCTCGTCGTGCTGCTGTTCTCGCTGCCGATGCTGAGCTTCGCGCTCGCGTACGCCATCAACACCTGGACCGGTGGGCACAACGGCAACGGGGGCTGGAACCTCGTCTGGTGCTTCCTGCTGTCCTTCGCCTTCAACGTGCTGCTCGCGGTGCTGCTCGGCCTGATCGCTTACGCCAAGTTCAAGAAGGTCAAGCCGCCGGAGAAGTCCATCGCCTCCGCCAAGCAGACGGCGGCGATCATGCAGAACGCGAAGCCGCACCCCCGCCCGACGCAGAGGCCGGCCCTCGACAAGGCCTCCACTGTGGCACGCTCGTCCGTATGACCCTCCCCGAGAGCAGCAACGGCAACGCCGGGCCCGTACGGCTCGACGGGCCGTGGACCCATCGCGACGTGGCGGCCAACGGCGCCAGGTTCCACATCGCCGAGATGGGCGACGGCCCGCTGGTGCTGCTCCTGCACGGCTTCCCGCAGTTCTGGTGGACCTGGCGCCACCAGCTGCCCGCCCTCGCCGAGGCGGGGTTCCGGGCCGTCGCGATGGACCTGCGCGGGGTGGGCGGCAGCGACCGCACGCCCCGGGGTTACGACCCCGCCAACCTGGCCCTCGACATCACCGGTGTGGTCCGCTCCCTCGGCGAGCCCGACGCGGCGCTCGTCGGGCACGACCTGGGCGGCTACCTCGCCTGGACGGCGGCCGTGATGCGGCCCAAGCTGGTGCGCCGCCTGGTGGTCTCCTCGATGCCGCACCCGCGCCGCTGGCGCTCGGCGATGCTGTCGGACTTCGCCCAGTCACGGGCCGGCTCGCACATCTGGGGCTTCCAGCGGCCGTGGCTGCCGGAGCGTCAGCTCGTCGCGGACGACGCGGCGCTGGTCGGCGAACTGATCCGGGACTGGTCGGGGCCGAAGCCGGTCGACGACGAGGCGATCGAGGTGTACCGGCGGGCGATGTGCGTCCCGTCGACGGCGCACTGCTCGATCGAGCCGTACCGCTGGATGGTGCGGTCCCTGGCCCGCCCGGACGGCATCCAGTTCAACCGGCGCATGAAGCGGCCGGTACGGGTACCGACGCTGCATCTGCACGGCTCGATGGACCCGGTGATGCGGACCCGCAGCGCCGCCGGTTCGGGCGAGTACGTGGAAGCGCCGTACCGCTGGCGGCTCTTCGACGGCCTGGGGCACTTCCCGCACGAAGAGGACCCGGTGGCCTTCTCCACGGAGCTCGTCAACTGGCTGAAGGACCCCGAGCCCGACCGCTGACGCGCCCTCACCCTCCGCGAGGGGCACGGATGTCCCTCGAACGGCCATGTGCCCGGCGCATACTCCAATTGGCGGGCCCCCGGGCGGTTACCGACCTTGGGCCCCGGGCAGACGTCGAAGTATGGGCTGGACGCACGACTACAGTGACACAGCACGCGACCGCCGCTCGGCCACGGGGCCGGCCTCCCGGGAGAGGGGCGCCCCACAGGACCAGGGCCGCGCGCACGCCGTGCCAGAGGTGGGGATCTCGCGCATCCTGCGCCGCCGGGCCCGCTGGGTCTCGGCCCGGCTCCGGCATCCCCGCGACTGACCCGAGGGCCCCTGGGGGGCCTACAGGGCGCAGGCCTGGGTGTCGACCTGCTGGTTGGCCGTCCGGCCGCGCTCGATGTCCTCGCGGATCTCGTCGACCGTCAGGGCGTATCCGGTGTTCGCGTCGTCGAGGGATCGGGCGAAGATCACGCCGTACACCTCGCCGTCCTCGGTGAGGAGCGGGCCACCGGAGTTCCCCTGCCGGACCGTCGTGTACAGCGAGTAGACCTCCCTGCGGACCTGGTCACGGTGGTAGATGTCGGGCCCGGTGGGGCTGATGCGGCCCCGGACGCGCGCCGATCGCACGTCGTACGAGCCGTTCTCCGGGAAGCCGGCGACGATCGCGTCGTCGCCGCTGCGGGCGGCCTCGTCGGTGAAGGTCAGCGGCGCGGCCTTGAGGTCCGGCACGTCCAGGACGGCGATGTCGCGCTGCCAGTCGTAGAGGACGACCTTGGCGTCGTAGAGCCTGCCCTCGCCGCCTATCTGGACGGTCGGCTCGTCGACGCCGCCGACGACGTGGGCGTTGGTCATGATCCGGCGGTCGGCGAAGACGAAGCCGGTGCCTTCGAGGACCTTGCCGCAGCTCTGGGCGGTGCCGACGACCTTGACGATGGAGCGCTGGGCGCGTTCGGCGACGGGGCTGCGGGCGAGGGCCGGGTCCGGGGGCAGCACCTCGGTGATGGGCTCGTTCGCGAACGGGCTGAAGACCTGGGGGAAGCCGCTGCGGGCGAGCGTCGAGCTGAAGTTGGCGAACCAGGTGGACGTCTGATCCGGCATCACCCGCGACACGCCGAGGAGCACCTTCGAGTTGCGCACCTCCTTGCCCAGCGTGGGCAGTGTGGTGCCGGCCAGGGCGGAGCCGATGAGCCAGGCCACCAGGAGCATGGCGACCACGTTGACCAGGGCGCCGCCGGTGGCGTCGAGGGCGCGCGCGGGCGACCAGGTGATGAACCGGCGCAGCTTGTTGCCGAGGTGGGTGGTGAACGCCTGGCCGACCGAGGCGCAGATGATGACGACCATCACGAAGACGACCGTCGCCGAGGTCGACACCTCGCTGTTGTCGGTCAGCTGGTCCCAGAGGATCGGGAGCAGCAGGACCGCGACGAGGCCGCCGCCGAGGAACCCGAGCACCGAGAGGATGCCGACCACGAATCCCTGGCGGTAGCCGATGATCGCGAACCAGACGGCGGCGACCAGCAACAGGATGTCCAGCACGTTCACCGTCAGTAGCCTCGCAGATTCGTTTCCGGTCGCCCGGGGCGAGCACGACCGAGGCCGGACCCGCACCGAAGGTCAGCCTGTCATGAGCGCCAGTCGAGCGGGACCTGTCTCGTGCGGTCCCAGGGGCGCTCCCAGCCGGCGAAGTGGAGTAGCCGGTCGATCACTCCGGCGGTAAAACCCCAGACCAGAGCGGATGCGACGAGGAACGCGGGGCCCTGGTGGCCGCTCGGGTGGAGGGTGGTCGCGCGGTTCGCGGGGTCCGTGAGATCCGCCACGGGCACGGTGAAGACCCGCGCGGTCTCGCCGGGGTCGACGACCCCGACCGGGCTGGGGGTGCGCCACCAGCCGAGGACGGGGGTGACGACGAAGCCGCTGACCGGGATGTAGAGCCGGGGCAGTACGCCGAAGAGCTGGACGCCGGAGGGGTCGAGGCCGGTCTCCTCCCGGGCCTCGCGGAGGGCGGCGCGCAGCAGCCCGCCGTCGGCCGGGTCGCCGTCCTCGGGGTCGAGGGCGCCGCCGGGGAAGGAGGGCTGCCCGGCGTGCGAGCGGAGGGTGCCGGACCGCTCCATGAGGAGCAGCTCGGGTCCGCGCTCGCCCTCGCCGAAGAGGACGAGGACGGCGGACTGGCGGCCGGCCCCGCTCGCGGGCGGCAGGAAGCGGCTCAGCTGCTCGGGCTCGACCGTGCGGGCGGCCCGGTCGACGGGGCCCAGCCAGGCGGGCAGGCCGTCCCGGCTGAGCAGGCCGCCGGTGCCGGTCCCGTGGATGTCTTCGTCAGTGCGCGTCATAGGCACCCCCGTGGTTCACAACGCGATCGGTGGACGGGTTCGTTCCCGTGGCCCCGGTTCGGGGGCCCGGCTCCCGGGGGC
>NZ_JBHJQI010000061.1:0-47601 GCF_042262805.1 Streptomyces sp. NPDC056361 | reverse complement strand
CGGTGTCCGTGTCCGCGGCCCCGTCCGGCACCGGTGCGACCGTCCCGGTCTCCTCCGGCGAGGCCTCGACCACATCTTGCTTCTTCCGGCGAAACATTGCCAAAAGGCCCATATTCACTCCATAGCGTACTCGGGTGGGAGGGGCTCCGAGGTGACCGGCGGCCGGAACCACGCAACAGGCAACGAAGCCCGGAGCAGGCCCGTCACGTAGCTCGTTCGGGGACGGGCCGCGAGGTTTGCGAGACTGTGGCGGTGAGAAGCGCAGCTCCCGCCCCGCGGGTCATCGCCGTCGTCGGTCCGACAGCGGCCGGAAAGTCCGATCTGGGTGTCTTCCTGGCCCAGCAGCTCGGTGGCGAGGTCGTCAACGCCGACTCGATGCAGCTGTACCGGGGGATGGACATCGGCACCGCCAAACTGACGCCCGAGGAACGCGGCGGCGTCCCGCACCACCTCCTCGACATCTGGGACGTCACCGAGGCCGCCAGCGTCGCCGAGTACCAGCGGCTCGCCCGTGCCGAGATCGACCGGCTGCTCGCCGCCGGCCGCACCCCGGTCCTCGTCGGCGGCTCGGGACTGTACGTACGCGGAGCCGTCGACGCCCTGGAGTTCCCCGGCACCGACCCCGCCGTACGGGCCCGCCTGGAGGCCGAACTCGACGAGAGCGGCTCCGGCGTCCTGCACGCCCGGCTCGCCGCCGCCGACCCCGACGCGGCCCGCGCGATCCTGCCCAGCAACGGCCGCCGCATCGTCCGGGCCCTGGAGGTGATCGAGATCACCGGCAAGCCCTTCACCGCCAACCTCCCCGGCCCCGACTCGGTCTACGACACCGTCCAGATCGGCGTCGACGTGGCCCGTCCCGAGCTGGACGAGCGGATCGCCACCCGCGTCGACCGCATGTGGCAGGACGGCCTCGTCGACGAGGTGCGCGCCCTGGAGGCGCGGGGGCTGCGCGAGGGCCGCACGGCCGCCCGCGCCCTCGGATACCAGCAGGTCCTCGCGGCGCTCGCGGGGGAGTGCACCGAGGACGAGGCCAGGGCCGAGACCGTCCGCGCGACGAAGCGCTTCGCCCGCCGGCAGGACTCCTGGTTCCGCCGCGACCCGCGGGTCCACTGGCTCAGCGGGGCCGCCGATCACCGCGGGGAACTCCCGCGGGAGGCGCTGTCGTTGGTCGAACGAGCGGTTACAGCCTGATCACGTGATGGCATCGGGACGCCCTGCCCGTCATTCCGGCGGTCAGGAGCGTGCCATCATCGAGCATCGATCGACCAAGTGGAGTCCGAGTGGGGAGGGCGCGTGGCGATGGAGGCCGGCCCTCGCGACAGAGAACAGCACGACGCGGCCCTGGACGACCCGACGGCGGACGTCGCGGGTGACGCGCCGGGCCACCCGACGGACGACGCTCCGATCGGCGCTTCGGGGCTGACCCCCGACGGTCCCGACGACGCGGTGGGCAGCTCCGTCGAGGTGGACGCCGACGAGGTCGAGGTCGAACTCCGCCCCCAGCGGCGGCTGCGGATCTGGCAGATCGCCCCGATCGTCGCCCTGGCCGCCCTCGGTTCGCTGATGTTCGCCTTCCCGCTCGCCTTCGGGTCGGGCGACGGCGGTGCCGTCGTCGCCATGCTCGGACTGCTCATCAGCTCCTGCGCGGCGGGCTGGGGCATGATGGCCGCCCGCAAGGTCGGCTACACCTGGCCGGGCCTCCCGCAGCGCGGCTCCGGCGAGCGCCCCGACTGGCGCCTCCTCGCCCTGTCGGTCACGACCAGCGCGGCCCTCGTCGCCCTCGCCGTCTGGCGCGTCGCCCGCCTCCGCTGACCCGGACCACTGATCGCCTGCCTCCGCTGACCCGGACCGCCGATCGCCCGGGCCGCCGAGCCGGGCCGCCGAGCGCGCGGGCCGCTGAAGCGAGTCGCCGACCGCGCCGGGTGCTGGCGTCGAGCCGCTGACCGTTCGGACCGCCGATCGCGCCGACCACAGACCGCGCCGACCGCCGACCGCGCCCTCGGCCGGGCCGGACGGCGCACGGCCGCCGGACCGCCCCGTGGACGCCCGGGCGGTCCCGCGGACCCGACCCGTACAGTTGATCTCGTGACCAGCACGCAGACCCCGCAGCCCCCCGCCCTCAGGTACCTGAAGGGCCACGGCACCGAGAACGACTTCGTGATCGTCCCCGACGCGGAGAACGTCGTCGACCTGCCCCCCGCGGCCGTCGCGCGGCTCTGCGACCGCCGGGCCGGCATCGGCGCGGACGGCGTGCTGCACGTCGTGCGCAGCGCCGCCCATCCCGAGGCACGGCACCTGGCCGACGAGGCCGAGTGGTTCATGGACTACCGGAACGCCGACGGCTCGGTCGCCGAGATGTGCGGCAACGGGGTCCGGGTCTTCGCCCGCTACCTGGAGCACGCCGGCCACGTCACCGCCGGCGAGGTGGCCGTCGCCACCCGCGGCGGGATCAAGCGGGTGCACCTGGACAAGGACGGCTCCGTGACCGTCTCGATGGGGCGCGCGACGCTGCCCGAGGACGGGGTCACCGTCACCGTCGACGGCCGCAGCTGGCCCGCGCGGAACGTGAACATGGGCAACCCGCACGCGGTCGCCTTCGTCGAGGACCTCGACCACGCGGGCAACCTCTACGCCGAGCCGCCGTACGAGCCGGCCGCCGTCTACCCGGACGGGGTGAACATCGAGTTCGTCGTCGACCGCGGCCCCCGCCACGTCGCCATGCGGGTCCACGAGCGCGGCGCCGCCGAGACCCGCTCCTGCGGCACCGGCGCGTGCGCCGTCGCCGTCGCCACCGCCCGCCGGGACGGCGCCGACCCCGCCGCGACCGGCACCCCCGTCACGTACACCGTCGACGTGCTCGGCGGGACCCTGGTCATCACGGAGCACCCCGACGGCGGCGTCGACATGACCGGGCCCGCAGTGATCGTCGCCGAGGGCACCCTCGACCCGGCGTGGTGGGCCGCGCCGGGTGGAATCGAAACTGTCAACGACTGATTTGTCGCTCGAATGGGTGATCCGATTCACGCTGGGCGAGAGCGTGACTGCGCCGCGTGGTGGGGTCGGTAGCATCAAGCACCGGCCCCCAGGGCACGCCTGGCCCGCCCACCGCCGGTCCACGTCGCCGGAGGTGCCCCATGAGCGCAGAGGCCACCAACCCCGTGAGCGCGGCGGACGCCGCCGTCACCGACACGACCGTCCGCAGACGCGGACGGGCCCGGATCGACCTGCGCAGGCTCGGCCGGGCCGCCCTGCTCGGCGCCACCGCGGGGCCGGCTCCCCGTGACCGGCTGCCCGACGCCATCAGCCATGTGGCGGAGGCGCACCGGGCCCACCACCCCGACGCCGACCTCTCGGTGCTGCGCCGGGCGTACGTCCTCGCGGAGTCCTCGCACCGCGGCCAGTTCCGCAAGAGCGGCGAGCCGTACATCACCCATCCCCTCGCGGTGACGCTGATCCTCGCCGAGCTGGGCGCGGAGACCACCACCCTGACGGCCTCGCTCCTCCACGACACCGTCGAGGACACCGACGTGACGCTGGACCAGGTGAGCGGGGAGTTCGGCGACGAGGTCGCCTACCTCGTCGACGGCGTCACCAAGGTGGAGAAGATCGACTACGGCGCCGCCGCCGAACCCGAGACCTTCCGCAAGATGCTCGTCGCCACCGGCAACGACGTCCGGGTCATGTCGATCAAACTCGCCGACCGGCTCCACAACATGCGCACCCTCGGCGTGATGCGGCCCGAGAAGCAGGCCAGGATCGCCAAGGTCACCCGGGACGTCCTCATCCCGCTGGCCGAGCGGCTCGGCGTCCAGGCCCTCAAGACGGAGCTGGAGGACCTCGTCTTCTCCATCCTCCACCCCGAGGAGTACGAGACCACCCGCGCGCTCGTCGCCGGCAACCCGCAGGCCGGCGACGCCCTCGGCGCCGTCGCCGAGCAGGTCTCCGCCGTCCTGCGCGAGGCGGGCGTCGGCGCGGAAGTCCTCGTCCGTCCGCGTCACTTCGTCTCCGTGCACCGGGTCCGCCTCAAGCGCGGCGAACTGCGGGGCTGCGACTTCGGGCGGCTGCTCGTCCTCGTCGCCGAGGACGCCGACTGCTACGCGGTCCTCGGCGAGCTCCACACCTGCTTCACCCCGGTGATCTCCGAGTTCAAGGACTTCATCGCGGCCCCCAAGTTCAACCTGTACCAGTCCCTGCACACGGCCGTCGCCGCCCCCGACGGCGCCGTGGCCGAGGTCCTGATCCGGACCCACCGGATGCACAAGGTCGCGGAGGCCGGGGTCGTCGCCCTCGGCAATCCGCACGTCGGCCAGGAGGCGGCCGAGCAGCCGGACCAGGTCGACCGGCAGAACGCCACCGCACAGCAGGCCGCGGCCGGCTCCCAGCCGAGGCACGCCCCGGCCCGGCCCGACGCCACCGCCTCCCGGGCCGACGACGGCGAGCGCGTCGACCCCACCCGCCCCGGCTGGCTCTCCCGGCTCCTCGACTGGCAGCAGGCCGCGCCCGACCCGGACACCTTCTGGTCCTCGCTCCGCGCGGACCTCGCCGAGGACGACGAGATCACCGTCTTCCGCGCCGACGGCGGCACCCTGAAGCTCCCCGCCGGGGCCAGCTGCGTCGACGCCGCCTACGCGCAGCACGGCGAAGCCGCCCACGGCTGCCTCGGCGCCCGCGTCAACGGCCGCCTCGCGCCGCTCGGCACCGTGCTCGGCGACGGGGACACCGTCCAGCCGCTGCTCGCCCAGGACACCGTGTCCGGGCCGTCGCCCGAGTGGCTCGACCACGCCCGCACCCCGGCCGCGCGGATCGCGATCGCCGGCTGGCTCGCGGCCCACCCCGAGACCGCCGCGCCCCCGGCCGAGACCGACCCGCGGCCGCAGGTCAGCGTCACCGCCGCCCGCCGTACCGGCGCCGAACTCCACGCCGACCTGGGGGGCGAACCGGCGGCCGTCCGCCCGGCCGGCTGCTGCACCCCCGTACCCCCCGACGAGATCACCGGCTTCCGGGTCCGCGGCGGATCGGTCACCGCCCACCGGGCGCGCTGCGCGGCCGTCGACACCATGCGGGGGCTGGGCCGCGAACCCGTCGCCGTCCGCTGGGGCGACACCGCCCAGGGCCGCGTCACCCTCGTCGCCGAGTCCTTCGGCCGGCCCGGGCTGCTCGCCGACCTCACCGACGCCATCGCCACCGCCGGCGCCGCCGTGGTCTCCGCGACCGTCGAGCCGCCCAGCGAGCAGCGGGTCCGCCACACGTACACCCTCGACCTCCCCGACGCGGCCGGGCTCCCCGCCCTCATGCGGGCGATGCGGGACGTGCCGGGGGTGTACGACGTGAGCCGCGCCCGCCGGGGGACGTCCGAGTCGCGCCGGGCCTGACGGGTACGTCGTCCGCCGCGGCCGCGCGAGGCCGTGAGCCCTTCGGGTGGCGGGCGAGCGCGCCGCCCGGGGGAGCGGCGGATCCCCTGGTAGCCGTAAGGCAGTCGTCCGGAAAGGCCCTGGTCCATGCCGCTCGTCCGAACCCCCCTGCCCCGTGCGCGGTGGCTCCGCTCCGCCGTCCTGGTCGCCGCCTCCGCCGGGCTCGTCGCCGCCGCGCTGCCCGCGCCGCCGCCGCTCGGCATCGGCGACCCGCTCTTCCCGCACCTCGGCAACCCCGGCTACGACGTCCTCGCGTACCACCTCGACGTCACCTACCCCGGGGTGAACACCAAGCCGCTCGCAGCGGTGACCAGGATCGACGCGCTCGCCACCGACGACCTGGAGCGGCTCAACCTCGACTTCACCCACGGCACGGTCTCCGCCGTCACCGTCGACGGCCTGCCCGCCGCGTTCGCGAGCAGCGGTGAGGACCTGGTCGTCACCCCCGCCGTCGCCGTCGACGCCGGCGAGGCGATCGAGATCACCGTCACCCACACCAGCGACCCGACGGGGCCCGCCGACACCGGCGGCTGGGTCCGCACCGGCGACGGCCTCGCCATGGCCAACCAGGCCGACGCCGCCCACCGGGTCTTCCCGTCCAACGACCACCCGGCGGACAAGGCGTACTTCACCTTCCGGGTCACCGCCCCCAGCGACCTGACCGTCGTCGCCAACGGGCTGCCCGAAGGGCGCGCCGACCACGGCTCCACCACCACCTGGACGTACCGCACCCGCCACCCCATGGCCACGGAACTCGCCCAGATCTCCATCGGCCGCTCCACCGTCGTGCACCGCGACGGGCCCCGCGGACTGCCCGTCCGGGACGTCGTGAACACCGCGGACCGGCAGCTGATGGAGCCCTGGCTCCGCCGGACCCCGGGGCACCTGGAATGGATGGAACGGCAGGTCGGCGCGTACCCCTTCGAGACGTACGGCGTGCTCGTCGCCGACGCCGACACGGGCTTCGAGCTGGAGACCCAGACCCTCTCGCTCTTCGAGCGCGGCCTCTTCACGGACCCCCGCTACCCCGAGTGGTACGTCGACTCGGTCATGGTCCACGAGCTGGCCCACCAGTGGTTCGGCGACAGCGTCTCCCCCCGGACCTGGTCCGACCTGTGGCTCAACGAGGGGCACGCCAGCTGGTACGAGGCCCTCTACGCCGAGGACACCGCCGGCAAGTCCCTGGAGCGGCGCATGAAGGCGGCCTACGCGGCCTCCGACGAGTGGCGCGCCGACGGCGGCCCGCCCGCCGCACCGGAGCCCCCCTCGCCCGGCCACAAGATCAGCCTCTTCCGGCCCGTCGTCTACGACGGCAGCGCCCTCGTCCTCTACGCGCTCCGCCAGGAGATCGGCACCGACGCCTTCCGCCGCCTGGAGCGCCGCTGGGTCGCCGACCACCGGGACGGCACCGCCACCACCGCCGACTTCACCGCCCTCGCCGGCGAGATCGCCGGCCGGGACCTCACCGCCTTCTTCCGGGGCTGGCTGTACGCCGCGAAGACCCCGGCGATGCCCGGACACCCGGACTGGCGCAGCCGCCCGGCCGACGCCGCAAGGACCGCCCCGAAACCCGGGTGACGGCCCCGGCCGGGCCGTGCCACCATCTTCAGGTCGGCGGCGCGGCCGGCCCGGGAATCTTCCGGCGCCCCCACGCGTTGCCACGGACACAGACCCATCGCTTCATTCGACGTAAGGATCCAATGACCTCCTCTTCTTCCCCTTCCCAGGACGAGCAGAGCTTCGCGGAGACGAGCCGTACCGAGAGCCTTCGGGCCGATGCCCTGATGGAAGAGGACGTCGCCTGGAGCCACGAGATCGACGGAGCGCGGGACGGCGACCAGCTCGACCGCTCCGAGCGCGCGGCCCTGCGCCGTGTCGCCGGCCTCTCCACCGAGCTCGAGGACGTCACCGAGGTCGAGTACCGCCAGCTGCGCCTGGAGCGCGTCGTGCTGGTCGGTGTGTGGACCTCGGGGACGGTGCAGGACGCGGAGAACTCCCTCGCGGAACTCGCCGCCCTCGCCGAGACGGCGGGCGCCCTCGTGCTCGACGGCGTCATCCAGCGCCGCGACAAGCCGGACCCGGCCACCTTCATCGGCTCGGGCAAGGCGCGCGAACTGCGCGACATCGTCATCGAGACCGGTGCCGACACCGTCGTCTGCGACGGCGAGCTCAGCCCCGGCCAGCTCATCGCCCTCGAAGACGTCGTCAAGGTGAAGGTGGTCGACCGGACCGCCCTCATCCTCGACATCTTCGCCCAGCACGCCAAGTCCCGAGAGGGCAAGGCCCAGGTCGCGCTCGCGCAGATGCAGTACATGCTGCCGCGACTGCGCGGCTGGGGCCAGTCGCTCTCCCGGCAGATGGGTGGCGGCGGCGGTGGCGGCATGGCCACCCGCGGTCCCGGTGAGACCAAGATCGAGACCGACCGGCGCCGCATCCGCGAGAAGATGGCGAAGATGCGCCGGGAGATCGCGGAGATGAAGACCGGCCGCGACATCAAGCGGCAGGAGCGCCGCCGCAACAAGGTGCCGTCGGTCGCCATCGCCGGATACACCAACGCCGGCAAGTCCTCCCTGCTCAACCGGCTCACCGGTGCGGGCGTGCTGGTGGAGAACGCCCTGTTCGCCACCCTCGACCCGACCGTGCGCCGGGCCGAGACGCCCACCGGCCGGGTCTACACCCTGGCCGACACGGTCGGCTTCGTCCGGCACCTGCCGCACCACCTCGTCGAGGCGTTCCGCTCCACCATGGAGGAGGTCGCCGAGTCCGACCTCATCCTGCACGTGGTGGACGGCTCGCACCCGGCGCCGGAGGAGCAGCTGGCCGCCGTGCGCGAGGTCTTCCGGGACGTCGGCGCGATGGACGTGCCGGAGATCGTCATCATCAACAAGGCGGACGCGGCCGACCCGCTGGTGCTCCAGCGGCTGCTGCGGAGGGAGAAGCACTCCCTCGTCGTCTCGGCCCGTTCGGGCCAGGGCATCGAGGAGCTGCTCGCGCTCATCGACGCCGAACTGCCGCGCCCGCAGGTCGGGCTCGAGGTCCTCGTGCCGTACACGCAGGGCGGCCTCGTCTCCCGCGTGCACGCCGAGGGCGAGGTGGAGTCCGAGGAGCACACCGCGGAGGGCACCCTGCTCAAGGCCCGGGTGCACGAGGAACTGGCGGCGCTGCTCGCGCCGTTCGTCCCCGCCGCGCACTGACCCGCCGCAGCACCACGCAGAGGGCGCTGTCCCCCTCCCCGTCAAGGGAGGGGGACAGCGCCCTCGGTCATGGTGCCGTCGGTCGGGTCAGCGGGCGAACTTCTTGCTGACCATCTCGTGGGCCGCCTTGGCGCCCTTGCCCAGCTGGGGGCCGGCGAGCCAGCCGTTGCCGCCGGCCGGGCCGATCGACGTGTTCGACACGAGCGCCGTCTTGCCGTTCGGCAGCACGCGGAACCAGCCGCCGCCCGAGGAACCGCCGGTCATCGTGCAGCCGATCCGGTACATCGTCGGCGTGGCCGGGGCCGTGGTGAGCCGCGTCGCCCGGTCCAGGCACTTGTGCATGATCATGCCGTTGTACGGCGGAGCCGCCGGGTAGCCCCAGGCGCCCACCGTCCCGGACGCCGCGGGCGTCGGGGCCGAGAAGTCGACGGGCAGCGCCGCCCCGACGGTCTCCTCCAGGGACTTGCCGCCCCGCTCGGGCTGCACGTGCAGCACGGCGTAGTCGTACGGCCAGGCCTGGTTCGTGCCGCCGCGCTGGAGCCACTCGCCCGAGGTCACGGCCCAGTCGGCCCAGTACTGGCCGTACGGGTACACCTCGTGCGGCTGCGCGTTGGCGAGCGCCGCGGGCGACTTGCCCAGGTCGTTGAAGGCCGGGACGAAGGTGATGTTGCGGTACCAGCCGCCCTTCTGGCCCGCGTGGACGCAGTGGCCGGCCGTCCAGACCAGGTTCGACTTCCCGGGTCGGCGCGGGTCCTTCACGATCGTGCCGGAGCAGACCATGGAGCCCTGGGGCGAGTCGAAGAAGATCTTTCCGACCGGGGCCGCGTTGCGGTGGTACGGCGTCTTCTCGCGCTGCGCCTTGACGGGCCGCGGGGTCGGGTCGCTGCCGCTGGTGCCGGCCTGGGCGGTGATCGTCGGGTCCGGGCTCTTCGCCGACTGCATGCGGGCCGGGTCCCAGAGGCCCTCGATCACCGGGTTGACGAAGTCCTCGGCCTCACGGAGCCAGGTCTCCTGGTCCCAGTTCTTCCACTCGCCGTTCTTCCACTTGTCCAGGTCGACGCCGTGCTTCTTGAGCTTGTCGGCGAGGTCCTGGGCCAGGTCGGCGCCGGCGTCGCCGCCGGCCGGTGCGGAGCTGCTCGCCCCGGCGGCCGGCTTGTCGGACGCCGGGGTCTCGGTGGGGCCGCAGGCCGTGGCGGTCAGCGCGAGCGCGGTGACCAGGCCGAGGGCGGCGGGTAGGACTCGTATGGAACGCATGGATGGATTCCCCGTTGGTTTCGCCATGTCGATGTTGCCATGGACGTGTCATGTGCGGTGCACAGTATGCCGGTCGGACCGGACAGGGAGGAGGCGGGACCCGCGGGCCCCGCCTCCGCGCCGCGCCTAGTGGCCGGCGTACTTCTTGCTGACCTCGTCGAAGACGGCCTTGGCCTCGGGTCCGAAGCGCGGACCAGCCAGCCAGCCCGCCGTCGACGGGCCGATCGAGGTGTTCGACACCAGCGCCGGCTTGCCGTCGGCGCCCTGGGCGACCCAGCCGCCGCCGGACGAACCGCCGGTCATCGAGCAGCCGATCCGGTACATCGTCGGCTGCTCCGCCTTCAGCGACAGCCGGCCCGGCTTGTCCTGGCACTGGAACATCTTCTGGCCGTCGAACGGCGGCGCCGCCGGGTACCCGGTCGCCGTCAGGCTCTTGATCTTCGGCACCGCCGGCGCGTTGAACTCGACCGGAAGCGCCGAACCGACCGTCTCCTCGAGCGACTTGCCCGAGGCGCCCTTCTCCGGGGTCACCCGGATCACCGCGAAGTCGTACGGAGCGCCCGCACCGCCCGTGGACGCGCCCTGGGAGATCCACTGGTCGGACGTCTTGACCCAGTCCGCCCACCACACGCCGTACGGCGCGATCTGCTCCCGCGTCGCCTTCTCCAGGTCCGACGTCGGCAGCGCGGAGTCGTTGTACGAGGGCACGAAGGCGATGTTGCGGTACCAGCCGCCCTGCTTGCCCTTGTGCACGCAGTGCCCGGCCGTCCAGACCATGTTGGACTTGCCCGGGTGCGCCGGGTCCTTCACGACCGTGGCCGAGCAGACCATCGAGCCCTCGGGGCCGTCGAAGAAGACCTTCCCGGACTCGGGTGCGTTGGCGTGGTACTTGGCGTCCACGGCCCTCGCCCGGACCGGGACCGGCGTCGGGTCGGTGACACCCTTGTCACCCGAGATGTCCTCCTCCTCGACCGGCTTGTCGGGGCGCTCGGCCTCGCGCATCCGGTCCGGGTCCCAGAGGTCCTCGATGATCGGGTTGACGAAGTCCTTGGCCTCACGGAGCCACTTGTCGCGGTCCCAGTTCTTCCACTCGCCGTTCCGCCACTTGTCGACGTCGATCCCGTGCTCCTTCAGACGCTCCTTCAGGTCCTCCGGAATCTTGATCTTGTCGGCCGGGTTCAGGCTCGCGGGCGCGCTGGGCTTGTCTCCCGCGTTCTCCTCGCTCGGCCCGCAGGCCGTAGCGGTGAGCGTCAGCGCCGCGACGGCGGAAGCCGCCATCAGCAGCGGGCGAATCGATCGCATCTCGTGATCCCCCTGGGACTACGTCAACTTGTCCTACGTGTGCGTGGTGAAGGGCGGCCGTGCCCTCCCGGGCTCGACCGACGCCCCCACTATGCCGGTGCCGGAGGGGACGGTACGCGCCACGTGATCGGTTCCGGGCATCGCTCGGCCGTTGCCGTGCCGTGATCCGGGACACGCCAAGAACTTGCCC
Organism: Streptomyces sp. NPDC056361; assembly: GCF_042262805.1. Classification (NCBI taxonomy): domain Bacteria; kingdom Bacillati; phylum Actinomycetota; class Actinomycetes; order Kitasatosporales; family Streptomycetaceae; genus Streptomyces; species Streptomyces sp. NPDC056361. The sequence goes on along the minus strand of NZ_JBHJQI010000061.1, from coordinate 36,250 downwards.
CCGGCCCGTGATCCCGGGCAGTTCCCGTCGTTGGTACGTACGGGGGACACAACGGTGGCGTTCAGGAAGGCCCTTGCGGGCGACTCGACGCCGCCCCGATGTGCAACGCAACTGTTACCGCGGGAGGACACCGAGCCGTGGCCGTGACCGAATCAGCTCCGGCCGTACCACCGGCCGCCCGGGCTCACACCCCGACGGACCAAGGGGGCGGGTACGAAGGCATCCTGGGCCGCCAGACCCAGCGCGAGTCCGCCGCGCGCACCTACGCGCGCTCCCTGCCGATCGTCCCGGTGCGGGCCAGGGGACTGACCATCGAGGGCGCCGACGGCCGCCGTTACCTGGACTGCCTCTCCGGCGCGGGAACGCTCGCCCTCGGCCACAACCACCCCGTGGTCCTCGAAGCCATCAAGAAGGTCCTCGACTCGGGCGCACCGCTCCACGTCCTCGACCTCGCCACCCCCGTGAAGGACGCCTTCACCTCCGAGCTGTTCGCCACCCTGCCGGGCGAACTCGCCGCCGACGCCCGCATCCAGTTCTGCGGACCGGCCGGCACGGACGCCGTCGAGGCGGCCCTCAAACTCGTCCGCACCGCCACCGGCCGCCGCGGCCTCCTCGCCTTCACCGGCGCCTACCACGGCATGACGGCCGGTGCCCTCTCCGCCTCCGGCGGCGCGGACGACGTCCGGGTGACCCGGCTGCCCTACCCCCAGCGCTACCGCTGCCCCTTCGGCGTCGGCGGCGACCGCGGCGCCGAACTCTCCGCCCAGTGGACCGAGAGCCTCCTCGACGACCCCAAGAGCGGCGTCACCGCCCCCGCCGGAATGATCGTCGAGGCCGTCCAGGGCGAGGGCGGCGTCATCCCCGCCCCCGACGACTGGATGCGCCGGATGCGCCGGATCACCGCCGACCGCTCCATCCCCCTCGTCGTCGACGAGGTCCAGACCGGCGTCGGCCGCACCGGCGCCTTCTGGGCCGTCGAGCACAGCGGCGTCGTGCCCGACGTCATGGTCCTCTCCAAGGCCATCGGCGGCTCCCTCCCCCTCGCCGTCATCGTCTACAGGTCCGAGCTCGACGCCTGGGAACCCGGCGCCCACGCGGGCACCTTCCGCGGCAACCAGCTCGCCATGGCCGCGGGCACCGCCACCCTCGCGTACGTCCGCGAGAACGGACTCGCCGAGCGGGCCGGCATCCTCGGCGCCCGCATCCTCGGCCGACTCCAGGGCCTCGCCGCCGCCCACCCCTGCGTCGGCGACGTCCGCGGCCGGGGCTTGATGATCGGCGTCGAACTCGTCGATCCCGAGGCGGCGGGACCGGACGACAGCGTCCCGCCCGCCGCCCCCGCGCTGGCCCGCGCCGTCCAGCAGGAGTGCCTCGCCCGCGGCCTCATCGTCGAACTCGGCGGCCGCCACTCCGCGGTGGTCCGGCTCCTGCCCCCGCTCACCCTCACCGACGAGCAGGCCACCGCCGTCCTCGACCGCTTCGCCGACGCCCTGGCCGCGGCCGAACGGGCCCACACCCCCCACTCACCCGCCTCCCGCCGGGCCACGGCCCCCCGGACCGCCCCCGGACCGTCCCACTGACCCGGACCGCCCCCGGCCCCACCCCAAGGAAGCCCCGTGAACCCCACGCCCACCTCCCCGGCTCCCGAGACCGACGCGCCCCTCTCCCTCAAGGACCTCACCTCCCCGGCCCTCCCGGCCCCCGCCCTCCAGACCACCACCCTCCCGGCCTCCGCTCTCCCGGCCACCACCCTCCAGGCCTCCGGCCTCCCGGCCACCACCCTCCCGACCACCGGTCTCCCGGCCCCTGCCCTGCCGGCCACCGGTCTCCCGGCCCCTGCCCTGCCGGCCACCGGCCGCGGTCCCGCCGACGAGCCCACCGTCCCGCGCCAGCACACCGGCCCGTACGACCCCAGGACGCCGCACCCGGCCGTCAGCGCGGACCCCCTGGACGACCCCGATCCCGCTCGCGCCGCCGACACGGCCGCCGTCGAGAACCTCCTCCGCTGCTGGGTCCGGGAGAAGAACCTCCCCGCCCCCGCCGCCGCGACCCTGCGCATCCCCCTCGACGCCAGCGGCACCGCCCTCCTCGTCCCCGTCCGCTACTGGTCGCCCACCGGCTGGCACCGCTTCGGCGCCCCCACCCTCGAAGGGCTCCCGGCCTCGGCGCCGACCGCCGACGCCGTCACCGTCGCCGCCCTGCTGAGCAGGGAGTCCGGCCGCCCCGAGGGCACCGAACTGGTCGGCCGCGTCGCCGACTCCGTACGCCGCACCGCGGACTTCCTCACCGAGCGCCGCCACCGGCCCCGGCCCCACCCGGACGCCGACCTCTTCCTCGCGGCCGAGCAGTCCCTGCTGCTCGGCCACCCGCTCCACCCCACCCCCAAGAGCCGCGAAGGGCTCTCCGAGGCCGAGGCCCGGCTCTACTCGCCGGAACTGCAGGGCGCCTTCCCGCTCCACTGGATGGCCGTCGACTCCTCCCTCCTGGCCTCCGACTCGGCCTGGACCGAACAGGGCCGGCCCGTCACCGCCGAGCAGCTCGCCGTCGCCCTCGCCGAGGGGATCGCCGTGCCCGCCGGCACCGCGCCCCTGCCCCTGCACCCCTGGCAGGCCCGCGAGCTCCTGCACCGCCCCGACGTCCGCGCCCTCCTCGACGCCGGCCTCCTGCACGACCTCGGCCTCCACGGCAGCCCCTGGCACCCCACCTCCTCCGTCCGAACCGTGCACCGCCCCGGCGCCCGGGCCATGCTCAAGCTCTCCCTCGGCCTGCGCATCACCAACTCCCGCCGCGAGAACCTCCGCAAGGAGCTCCACCGCGGCGTCGAGGTCCACCGGCTGCTCCGCACCGGCCTCGTCGACGAGTGGCAGGCGGTCCACCCGGGCTTCGACATCGTCCGCGACCCGGCCTGGCTCGCCGTCGACGCCCCGGACGGAACCCCCGTGACCGGACTCGACGTCATGATCCGCCACAACCCCTTCGGCCCCAGTGACGACGCCGTCTGCATCGCCTCGCTCACCGCCCCCCGTCCCTGGCCCGGGAGCACCGCCATGCGCTCCCGGCTCGCCGACATCGTCGGCCGGCTCTCCGCCCGCACCGGCCGCCCCCTCACCGCCGTCGCCGCCGAGTGGTTCCTCCGCTACCTCGACCAGGTCGTCCGCCCCGTCCTCTGGCTCGACGGACACGCCGGCATCGCCCTGGAAGCCCACCAGCAGAACACCCTGGTCCTGCTCGACCCGGACGGCTGGCCGGTCGGCGGCCGCTACCGGGACAACCAGGGCTACTACTTCCGCGAGTCCCACCGCGCCGAGCTGGAGAGCCGCCTCCCCGGCATCGGCGCCCGCAGCGACACCTTCGTCTCCGACCAGGTCACCGACGAACGCTTCGCCTACTACCTCGGCATCAACAACGTCCTCGGCCTGATCGGCGCCTTCGGCTCCCAGCACCTCGCCGACGAGCGCGTCCTGCTCGCCGCCTTCCGCAGCTTCCTCGCCTCCGCCACCGGCCTGGGCTCACCCCTGCCGCACCGGCTCCTGGAGGCAGCCACCCTGCGCAGCAAGGCCAACCTCCTCACCCGTCTGCACGGCCTGGACGAACTCGTCGGCCCGGTCGACACCCAGTCCGTCTACGTCACCGTCACCAACCCCCTCCGTACCGACTGAACACACCCCACCCCCAGCCAGGACCCGCACGCGGAACGCGCCCGCCCCACCCGCACGCGGACTTGCCGCACCCCCCCCCGCACGCAGGACGCCCACGCGGGACCCGTACGCACCATCGGAGCGCCCACGCCCCGATCACACCGCCGAGAGGAGAGCGACAACGTGTCACCCATCCACCCACCGGTCGGCCCGCCCGGGGACGACACCCTCGACCTGAGGGTCGACGACCTCGTCGCCCTCCTCGACGGCGACCTGCTGGACTCCGTCGCCGACTGGGCCGCGACCACGACCCCGGTCGGCACCTTCAAGCTCGTCCCCGTGCGACTCGAACGGGACCTGCCGCTTCTGGCGCGATGGATGAACGACCCCGCCGTCGCCGCCTTCTGGGAACTCGCCGGCCCCGAGTCGGTGACCGCCGAGCACCTCCGCGCCCAGCTCGAGGGCGACGGCCGGAGCGTCCCCTGCCTCGGCGTGCTCGACGGCACCCCCATGAGCTACTTCGAGCTCTACCGCGCCGATCTCGACCCGCTCGCCCGGTACTACCCGGCGCGGCCCCACGACACCGGTATCCATCTCCTGATCGGAGGAGTCACCGACCGGGGCCAGGGCGTCGGCACGACGCTCCTGCGCGCCGTCGCCGATCTCGTCCTCGACCACCGTCCCCGCTGCACCCGAGTCGTCGCCGAACCGGACATCCGCAACACCCCCTCCGTCTCCGCCTTCCTCAGCGGCGGCTTCCGCTACGCGGCGGAAGTCGACCTCCCCGACAAACAAGCGGCGCTCATGATCCGTGACCGCGCGCTCCGTCACGTTCTGTGAACAACCCTCTGTCTTTCATACACCGCTCGGCCCACAGCGGTTCCCACTCCTAGGAGTCCTCGTGTCGATGTCCCCTGCACCCCACGACTCCGCTCAGCCCACGCCGCCCGCCACGGACGCAACGGACGCAACGCCTGCCCCGGATGCAACCCCCGCCACGGAGGCACCGGCCGCCACGGAGGCACCGGCGCCGGCCCCCGAGCTGCTCGCGCCCCCCGAGCTGACCGCGGCCGCCTGGACCCGGGCCTCCTCCCGGCTGCTCGCCAAGGCCCTGGCGGAGTTCGCCTACGAGGAGATCCTGGAACCCGTGCCCGAGGAAGGCGGAGCCCCCGACGGCCACGCGCTCCGCCTCGACGACGGCAGCACGCTCACCTTCCGCGCCCGCCGCGGCGCCTACGGCAGCTGGCGGATCGCCGGCGACTCGATCACCCACGACGGCCGGCCCATGACCGACCCCCTCGACTTCCTGGTCCGCGCCCGCCGCCTCCTCCGGCTCGACGGCGCCACCCTCGGACACCTCATCCGCGAGCTCTCCGCCACCCTCGCCGCCGACACCCGGCTCGACCACACGGCCCTCACCGCGGCCCGGCTCGCCGACCTCCCGTACGCCGAGCTCGAAGGCCATCAGACAGGCCACCCCTGGCTCGTCCTCAACAAGGGCCGCATCGGCTTCTCCGCCACCGACGCCGCCCGCTGGGCCCCCGAGGCCCGGCGGGCCACCCGGCTGCCGTGGATCGCCGTCAGCAACCGCCTCGCGGCCTACCGGGGCGTGCCCGGCCTCGACACCCCCGACCGCCTCTACGCCCAGGAGCTCGACCCCGAGGTCCACGCCGCCTTCCGCGCCGAACTGACCGCCCGCGGCCTCGAACCCGACGGCTACCTCCTGCTGCCCGTCCACCCCTGGCAGTGGGACGAGGTCCTGCTCCCGCTCTACGCCCCGGCCGTCGCCGCCGGGACCGTCGTCCCGCTCTCCGCTGACGCCGACCTCCGGCTGCCGCAGCAGTCCGTCCGTACCTTCCTCAACACCAGCCGCCCCGACCGGCACACGGTCAAGCTCCCGCTGTCGGTGCTCAACACCCTCGTCTGGCGCGGCCTGCCCACCGAGCGGACCCTGGCCGCGCCTGCCGTGACCGCCTGGGTCCAGGGCCTGCGCGCGGCCGACCCGTTCCTGCGGGACGAGTGCGGGGTGATCCTCCTCGGCGAGGTCGCCTCCGTCACCGTCGAGCACCCGCTCTACGACCGGCTCCCCGAAGTGCCGTACCAGTACAAGGAACTCCTCGGTGCGATCTGGCGCGAGCCGCTGCGGCTGCCCCCGGGGGAGCGCGCCCGCACCCTCGCCTCGCTGCTCCACACGGACCCGGAGGGGCGGGCGTTCGTCGCCGAACTCGTCGAGCGCTCCGGCCTCGACCCCGCGGTCTGGCTCCGGCACCTGTTCGGTGCGCTGCTCCCGCCGCTGCTGCACTTCCTCTACCGCTACGGCACGGTCTTCTCCCCGCACGGCGAGAACGCGATCGTCGTCTACGACGGAGACGACGTCCCCGTACGCCTGGCGATCAAGGACTTCGTCGACGACGTGAACATCAGTGCCCAGCCCCTCCCCGAGCACGGGTCGATGCCGGACGACGTCCGCGCCGTCCTCCTCACCGAGGAGCCCGACTTCCTCGTCCAGTTCATCCATTCGGGGCTCTTCGTCGGCGTCTTCCGCTATCTGGCGCCACTGTGCGAGGAACAACTCGGAGTGCCCGAAGCGGACTTCTGGTCCCTCGTCCGCGCGGAGATCCTCCGCCACCAGGCACGCTTCCCCGAGCTGAAGGAACGGTTCGAGCTCTTCGACCTCCTCACCCCGCGCATCGAGCGGCTCTGCCTCAACCGCAACCGTCTGCACCTGGACGGCTACCGCGACCGGCCCGAACGCCCCCACGCGGCCGTCCACGGGACCGTCCCCAACCCGCTCGCGTGACGTCCGCGCGTGATCGACGTGATCGAGCTGTCAGTGGTGCCCCGTAGGCTGGAAGGGCTATGACGAAGCCATCCCTCCCCGACCTCCTCCACGCCGCCGTCACCGCCGTCGGCGGCACGGAGCGGCCCGGCCAGGTGACCATGGCCACGGCCGTGGCCGAGGCCATCGACGACAACTCCCACCTCCTCGTCCAGGCCGGCACCGGCACCGGCAAGTCGCTCGGCTACCTCGTGCCGGCGCTGGCCCAGGGCGAGCGGGTGGTGGTGGCCACCGCCACCCTGGCGCTGCAGCGCCAGCTCGTCGAGCGCGACCTTCCCCGGACGGTCGACGCGCTGCACCCGCAGCTGCGCCGCCGCCCGCAGTTCGCCATGCTCAAGGGCCGGTCGAACTACCTCTGCCTGCACCGGCTCCACGAAGGGGTCCCGCAGGACGAGGAGGACGGCCTCTTCGACCCCTTCGAGGCGGCGGCGCCCAGCAGCAAGCTGGGCCAGGACCTGCTGCGGCTGCGGGACTGGTCGGACGAGACGGAGACCGGCGACCGGGACGACCTGACGCCCGGCGTCTCCGACAAGGCCTGGGCGCAGGTCTCGGTCTCCTCCCGGGAGTGCCTGGGCGCGAGCAAGTGCGCGTACGGCCCGGAGTGCTTCGCCGAGGCCGCCCGCGAGCGCGCCAAGCTCGCCGATGTCGTCGTCACCAACCACGCCCTGCTCGCCATCGACGCCATCGAGGGCGCCCCGGTGCTCCCGCAGCACGAGGTGCTCATCGTCGACGAGGCCCACGAGCTGGTCTCCCGGGTGACCGGGGTGGCCACGGGGGAGCTCACTCCGGGCCAGGTCAACCGGGCCGTGCGCCGGTCGGCGAAGCTCGTCGACGAGAAGGTCGCGGATCAGCTGCAGACCGCGGCCGAGGGCTTCGAGCGGGTCATGGAGCTGGCTCTGCCGGGCCGTCTGGAGGAGGTCCCGGAGGACCTGGCATACGCGCTGATGGCGCTGCGCGACGCGGCGCGCGCCGTGATCACGGCGCTGGGCTCGACCCGCGACCGGTCCGTCCAGGACGAGGACGCCGTGCGCAAGCAGGCCATGGCCTCGGTGGAGACCGTCCACGGCGTGGCGGAGCGGATCACCCAGGGTTCGGAGTGGGACGTCGTCTGGTACGAGCGTCACGACCGCTTCGGCGCCTCGCTGCGGGTCGCGCCGCTCACCGTCTCGGGCCTGCTGCGGGAGAAGCTCTTCACCGAGCGGTCCGTGGTGCTGGCCTCGGCCACGCTCAAGCTCGGCGGCGACTTCAACGGCGTCGGAGCCTCGCTCGGGCTGGCCCCCGAGGGCACGAAGGGCGACGACCTGCCCGTCTGGAAGGGCCTCGACGTCGGTTCTCCGTTCGACTACCCGAAGCAGGGCATCCTGTACGTCGCCAAGCACCTGTCCCGCCCCGCGCGGGACGGGGAGCGGGGCGACATGCTCGACGAGCTCACCGAACTGATCCAGGCGGCCGGCGGCCGGACCCTCGGTCTGTTCTCCTCGATGCGCGCGGCGCAGCAGGCCGCGGAGGAGCTGCGGACCCGGATCCCGGAGATGCCGATCCTGCTCCAGGGCGAGGACACCCTGGGCGAGCTGATCAAGAACTTCGCCGCCGATCCGAAGACCTGTCTCTTCGGCACGCTGTCGCTGTGGCAGGGCGTGGACGTCCCGGGGCCCAGCTGCCAGCTGGTCGTGATGGACAAGATCCCGTTCCCGCGCCCGGACGATCCGCTGATGAGCGCGCGGCAGAAGGCCGTCGAGGAGGCCGGGGGGAACGGCTTCATGGCGGTCGCGGCGACCCACGCGGCGCTGCTGATGGCGCAGGGCGCGGGCCGGCTGGTGCGGGCCACGGGCGACCGGGGTGTGGTGGCGGTCCTCGACCCGCGGCTGGCCACGGCCCGGTACGGCAGCTATCTGAAGGCCTCGCTGCCCGACTTCTGGTACACCACGGACCGCAATCAGGTGCGGAAGTCCCTGGCGGCGATCGACGCGGCCTCGAAGGCGGCGAGCGGCTGAGTCCCGGTGGGTGTCGGGGCCCTGCGGACACGGCAGGGCCCCGGGACCGGCGCAGTTGGTCCCGGGGCCCGGTCAGAGCCGGCGGGATGTGTCACACCCGCCGCAGCACCGCCACGACCTTGCCGAGGATGGTGGCCTCGTCGCCGGGGATGGGCTGGTACGCCGCGTTGTGCGGGAGCAGCCAGACGTGGCCGTCCTCGCGCTTGAAGCGCTTCACGGTCGCCTCGCCGTCGAGCATGGCGGCGACGATGTCTCCGTTCTCCGCGACGGGCTGGCGGCGGACGGTGACCCAGTCGCCGTCACAGATCGCGGCCTCGATCATGGAGTCGCCGACGACCTTGAGGACGAACAGCTCGCCGTCGCCGACCAGCTGCCGGGGGAGCGGGAAGACGTCCTCGACGGACTCCTCGGCCAGGATCGGGCCACCGGCGGCGATCCGGCCGACCAGCGGGACGTACGACGCGGCGGGCTTGCCGGTGGTGTCCGTCGGCTGGGTGTTCGGCTGGTCCGATCCGCGGACCTCGTACGCCCGGGGGCGGTGCGGGTCGCGGCGGAGGAAGCCCTTGCGCTCCAGTGCCATGAGCTGGTGGGCCACGGAGGACGTGCTGGAGAGGCCGACCGCCTGCCCGATCTCGCGCATCGACGGCGGGTAGCCGCGCCGCTGGACCGAGTCGCGGATGACTTCGATGACCCTGCGCTGCCGGTCGGTGAGTCCCGAGCTGTCCGCCCGGATGCCTGGAGGTCGCCCGGGGAGGGCGCGGGCGGGTCGCCCGGGCTCCTCGCCGTTCATGCTTGCGTCATTCATGGCGTGCACCGGCTCGAGTCGGCCCTGGGAGCGGTCCTGGGCGGTGATGGTGGCACTGTCTGCGGTGGTGGTCACGTCGTCGGCCCCTCTCGAATGGTCTCCCTGGCTGGCACAACGGTAGTAGCTTTCGAAAGGTTGCGCCAAACACACGTTCGAGTGAAAAATCGCAGATTGCCTTACGCCTTTATGCATGGGGGTGTATGAGCACTCTCACGCCGCACCCGTCGCAGCCGCGACGAGGTGCGTGACGGTAACCTCGCCGCTGCGTCGCGGGCGTCCGTCGCGCCTTCCAGTGTCGCATCCGCGGGCCCGGAATCCCGGTACCGGGGGCATTGCGACACGCGCAGGGCGCGGAATCGCCCGCAACCCAAGATCTAGTGGTTGTATGGCACCGGCCACCCAGGGGTTGTGGTCCTCGGTCTGCCGAGGGTGCCCGTATCGCCTATGCTGGTGGTCGCTTCGCAGGGCCTTGACGGGCCGGCGAGGCTCGTCAGTCGTGCCGTGAGGAAGGGTCGGAACCTTGCATTGCCCCTTCTGCCGGCACCCTGACAGCCGTGTCGTCGACAGTCGCACCACCGACGACGGGACGTCGATCCGTCGCCGTCGCCAGTGCCCCGACTGCTCCCGTCGTTTCACGACGGTGGAGACCTGCTCGCTCATGGTGGTGAAGCGCTCCGGCGTCACCGAACCCTTCAGCCGTACCAAGGTCATCTCCGGCGTCCGCAAGGCGTGCCAGGGGCGACCGGTCACCGAGGACGCCCTCGCCAAGCTCGGCCAGCGGGTCGAGGAGGCGGTGCGCGCCACCGGGAGCGCCGAGCTGACCACCCACGACGTGGGTCTGGCCATCCTCGGCCCCTTGCAGGAGCTCGACCTCGTCGCCTACCTGCGCTTCGCGTCCGTTTACAAGGCCTTCGACAGCCTCGAAGACTTCGAGGCCGCCATCGCGGAGCTCCGCGTGCGGCCTTCCACTGAGAACAGCGGGACCGGTGCGACCCCCGAGGTCCCCGTTCCCGTCACCGCCGCCGACTAGATCGGCGGTCCGGGCCGACCCAGGCCCGGCGACCGGCCGCCGTGCGGCCCGGCAGACGTGCCCCGAGCGACCCGCGTGGTCCTCGTGGCAGCAGTACAGAACGACGTACAGAAGACGGTGCCCTGGGACTATCTGGGCGCCAAAGTGTGTTTTGCCCGTATATGGGAGGCGGCATGACAGAGACGGCGAGCGGCCCGGCACGTGGTTCCCGCACCAAGGGACCCAAGTCGGCGAGCAAGGGCCTGCGTATCGAGCGCATCCACACCACCCCCGGCGTGCATCCGTACGACGAGGTGGCCTGGGAGCGCCGTGACGTCGTCATGACCAACTGGCGCGACGGCTCGATCAACTTCGAGCAGCGTGGCGTCGAGTTCCCCGACTTCTGGTCGGTGAACGCGGTCAACATCGTCACCAGCAAGTACTTCCGCGGTGCCGTCGGCAGCCCGCAGCGCGAGACCGGTCTCAAGCAGCTCATCGACCGGATCGTGAAGACGTACACGAAGGCCGGCGAGGAGTACGGCTACTTCTCCTCGCCCGCCGACGCCGAGATCTTCGAGCACGAGCTGGCCTACGCCCTCCTGCACCAGATCTTCAGCTTCAACTCGCCGGTCTGGTTCAACGTCGGCACGCCGCAGCCCCAGCAGGTCTCCGCCTGCTTCATCCTGTCCGTCGACGACTCCATGGAGTCCATCCTCGACTGGTACAAGGAAGAGGGCATGATCTTCAAGGGCGGCTCCGGCGCCGGCCTGAACCTCTCCCGCATCCGCTCCTCCAAGGAGCTGCTCTCCTCCGGCGGCAACGCCTCCGGCCCGGTCTCCTTCATGCGCGGCGCCGATGCCTCCGCGGGAACGATCAAGTCGGGCGGTGCGACCCGTCGCGCTGCCAAGATGGTCATCCTCGACGTCGACCACCCCGACATCGAGGACTTCATCGAGACCAAGGTCAAGGAGGAGGAGAAGATCCGCGCGCTGCGCGACGCGGGCTTCGACATGGACCTGGGCGGCGACGACATCACGTCCGTCCAGTACCAGAACGCCAACAACTCCGTCCGCGTGAACGACACGTTCATGAAGGCTGTCGAGTCCGGCGGGAAGTTCGGCCTCACCTCGCGCATGACCGGCGAGGTCATCGAGGAGGTCGACGCCAAGTCGCTCTTCCGCAAGATGGCCGAGGCCGCGTGGGCCTGCGCCGACCCGGGCATCCAGTACGACGACACGATCAACCACTGGCACACCTGCCCCGAGTCCGGCCGCATCAACGGCTCGAACCCGTGCAGCGAGTACATGCACCTGGACAACACGTCCTGCAACCTCGCCTCGCTGAACCTGATGAAGTTCCTCGACGACGACGGCAAGGGCGCCCAGTCCTTCGACGTCGAGCGCTTCGCCAAGGTCGTCGAGCTCGTCATCACCGCGATGGACATCTCCATCTGCTTCGCCGACTTCCCCACCCAGAAGATCGGCGAGAACACCCGCGCCTACCGCCAGCTCGGCATCGGCTACGCCAACCTCGGCGCCCTGCTGATGGCGACCGGCCACGCGTACGACTCCGACGGCGGCCGCGCCCTGGCCGGTGCCATCTCCTCCCTGATGACCGGCACCTCGTACAAGCGCTCCGCCGAGCTCGCCGCGGTCGTCGGCGCCTACGACGGCTACGCCCGCAACGCCGAGCCGCACCAGCGCGTCATGCAGCAGCACGCCGACGAGAACACCAAGGCCGTCCGCTTCGACGACCTCGACTCGCCGATCTGGGCCGCCGCCACGGAGGCCTGGCAGGACGTCGTCCGCCTCGGCGCGAAGAACGGCTTCCGCAACGCGCAGGCCTCGGTCATCGCCCCGACCGGCACCATCGGTCTCGCGATGTCCTGCGACACCACCGGCCTCGAGCCCGACCTCGCCCTGGTCAAGTTCAAGAAGCTGGTCGGCGGCGGCTCGATGCAGATCGTCAACGGCACCGTCCCGCAGGCCCTGCGCCGCCTGGGTTACCAGGAGGAGCAGATCGAGGCGATCGTCGCCCACATCGCCGAGCACGGCAACGTGGTCGACGCCCCCGGCCTCAAGGCCGAGCACTACGAGGTCTTCGACTGCGCCATGGGCGAGCGCTCCATCTCCGCGATGGGCCACGTCCGCATGATGGCCGCCATCCAGCCGTGGATCTCCGGCGCCCTCTCCAAGACCGTGAACCTGCCGGAGACGGCCACGGTCGAGGACGTCGAGGAGGTCTACTTCGAGGCGTGGAAGATGGGCGTCAAGGCGCTCGCGATCTACCGCGACAACTGCAAGGTCGGCCAGCCGCTCTCCGCCAAGAAGAAGGAGGAGGAGAAGGCCGAGGTCACCGCGAAGTCCGAGGCGACGATCCGCGAGGCCGTCGAGAAGGTCGTCGAGTACCGTCCGGTCCGCAAGCGCCTGCCGAAGGGCCGCCCGGGGATCACCACCTCCTTCACCGTCGGTGGCGCCGAGGGCTACATGACCGCCAACTCCTACCCGGACGACGGTCTCGGCGAGGTCTTCCTGAAGATGTCCAAGCAGGGTTCGACCCTCGCCGGCATGATGGACGCCTTCTCCATCGCCGTCTCCGTCGGCCTGCAGTACGGCGTCCCGCTGGAGACGTACGTCTCGAAGTTCACCAACATGCGCTTCGAGCCGGCCGGCATGACGGACGACCCGGACGTGCGGATGGCGCAGTCGATCGTCGACTACATCTTCCGCCGCCTGGCGCTCGACTTCCTGCCCTTCGAGACCCGCTCCGCCCTCGGCATCCACTCGGCCGAGGAGCGTCAGCGCCACCTCGACACCGGCTCGTACGAGCAGGCCGAGGACGAGGTCGACGTCGAGGCGCTGGCCCAGTCCGCGCCCCGCACCCAGGAGCTGAAGGCCGTCGCGGCCCCGGCCCCGAAGATCGAGGTCCCGGCTCCGAAGCAGGCGCACACCTCGGCGGAGCTCGTCGAGATGCAGCTCGGCATCAGCGCCGACGCCCCGCTCTGCTTCTCCTGCGGTACGAAGATGCAGCGCGCCGGCTCCTGCTACATCTGCGAGGGCTGCGGCTCGACCAGCGGCTGCAGCTGACACCTGACGGCGCGCGTCGGACCCGAGCGTCCGGCGTAGCCCGCAAGGGTCGCTGACCAGCGGTTCACGAAGGGGATCGGCCGAGTGCCGGTCCCCTTCGTCGTGCCCGTGGGAGTGTCTTCCGCACGCGTCCGGCGGCCCGGTGCCCGTACACAAGGCCGGTGACGTGTCCGGATCTTCGTGGCTTCCGCCAGTACGACGGTCCGTCAGGAGGCGGGGAGACTACCGCCGGAGGCCGAGGCGCGTCCCGGGGGGCGGGAGGCGCCGCGGCCGTGAATCCGACGGCGTACAGGGGAGGGCGGCACGATGAGCGTGCAGCAGTATGACGAGATCGGTGAGGCGTTCGAGGGCTTCAAGGCCCTTCCGGCGGTGCGGTACGGGGAGGTGCCGAGCTTCCTCGCCATGGTCGGGGACGTGCGCGGCAAGTCGGTCCTGGACCTCGCTTCCGGGACCGGCTTCTACAGCCGGGAGTTCAAGCGGCGGGGCGCCGCCGACGTGTTCGGATTCGACATCTCCGGCGAGATGGTCGCCGTCGCGAAGGAGTTGGAGGAGCGCGATCCGCTGGGCGTGCGCTACGACGTCGCCGACGCGGCCGAACTGCGGCCGCTCGGGCAGCGCTTCGACGTCGCCGTGGCGGTGCAGCTGCTCAACTACGCCGAGGACATCGCGGCCATGGAGCGGATGTGCCGCAACGTGCACGCGAACCTGGCGCCCGGCGCCGAGCTCTTCCTGTTCAACCAGTCGCCCGACTACGACTTCGCCGGGCCCTCCCTGGCCAAGTACGGCTTCGTCACCGAGCTGACCGGCGAGGAGGCCGAGGCCGGGCCGCGCGTCCGGACCACCGCGCTGCTCCACCGGCCGATCACGATCGTCAGCACTTTCCCGCGCCGCGAGGTGTACGAGAAGTGCCTGCGGGCGGCCGGATTCAGCGAGCTGACCTGGGTCCCGCTCACGGTGTCCGACGCGGGCGTCGAGGCGTTCGGCGAGGACTTCTGGGCGGACTTCCTCGCCAACCCGCCCCTGGAGATGCTGCGCTGCCGCGCCTGACCTGACGCCGGTCGCCCGTCGGCGGGCTCCGGGTCCGACCTGCGGCCGGTCCCCCCGGTGGCGGACTCCGGGCGGGACACCGGCCGTGCGGCAGGGGAGGCGTCGACCACCGGTCGGCGCCTCCTTCGCGCGTCCGCCCCGAAGGATCAGACCCGTGCCGTGCCCAGGAGCGTGGCGAAGGCCTGCGGGTCGGCGTCGAAGCCGTGGCTGATCGGACGGTACGACCAGCCGGCCCCGGCGCGGGTGAACTCGACGACCGTCGCCGACAGCGCGTCGGGCACGTCCGCGAAGTCGTGGGTCAGGAGGTCGTCGTACCCCTCGCGGACCCGTATGCCCGTGTTCGCTATCGAGCCGAACGCCAGTCGGCCGCCGTTCTGCTGTATCGCCACGCCCACCACCACGCGCGCGTACTCCGGGGCCAGCCGGTCCAGCTCCAGGGTCATGGCCTCGTCGTAGCCGAAGCCCTGGCCCGTACGGCTGTCGCGGTGGAGCGTGATCGTGCCGTCGGGGGAGCGGCTGCCGAAGTGCACCAGGTACACGGGCGCCCCGTGCGGGTCGGCGCCCGAGAAGACGCCCGCGACGAGATCCAGGTCGTGGGCCGGCGAGCCGGCCGGCGCGGGGTCCCACCTGAGCGTGACCTCGACCCGTCCCACCCCTTTGTTGAGTCCGCTCATCGTGCTTCCCCTCTTCCTGTGCGCCCCCGCGCACGCCTCGCCCGCATCCCGTCCACCCGCTGAAAAGCCCGTGGTCCTGGGCTGATTGCCCATGGTGTCATGGGGCTACGACAGAGGACCCGGCGCTTGAGGGGGAGAGCGGTTTGTGGAGCGGTGACGAGCTGGATCTCGACGCTTATCTGGCTCGAATCGGATACGAGGTCGGGCGTGACGGCGAACCCGCCGTCGATCTGCGGACGCTGACGGCGCTTCACCGGGCCCACGTCCGGGCCATTCCGTTCGAGAACCTCGACGTCGCCCTCGGCAGGCGGGTCCCGCTGGACCTGAAGAGCCTCCAGGGCAAGCTCGTCGAGCGGCGCCGGGGAGGCTACTGCTACGAGCAGAACTCCCTGTTCGCGGCGGTCCTCGAACGGATCGGGTTCCCGGTGGCCGGCCGCGGGGCCCGCAACCGGTCGCGCGGCGGGGCGCTGACGCCCGTCACCCACGCCCTGCTCGTCGTCACGGTGGACGGCGAACAGTGGCTCGCCGACGTGGGGTTCGGCTGGCAGGGACCGCTGGAACCGGTGCCCCTGCGGGATGGTGCCCGCGTCGAGCAGGGCGGCTGGACGTTCGGGATCGGCGTGGAGGACGAGGGCATCCACGTCCTGCGCTCCCTGCGTCCGCAGGGCTGGACCGACCTGTACGCGTTCGCCCCGCAGACCCTCTACCCCGGCGACTTCACCGTCATGAACCACTACAGCTCCAGCCATCCGCAGTCGCGGTTCCTCGGCCAGGTCGTGGCCCAGCGCCCCGGACCCGGCGTCCGCAGGGCCCTCGTGCGCGACACGCTGTCGACGGTCCGCACGGACGGTGCCACCGAGGAGCGGGTGGTGCCCGTGGGTGACCTGACCGCCGTACTGGAGGACGACTTCGGGATCGAACTGGACGACGAGGAGCGCGCGGGGCTCGAGCGCGTGCACCCGGCGGGGTCCTGAGAGGGTCTGCCGGGGCGCTCTCCCGCCCCGTACGATGGCGCGGTGCTGGTCAAGTGGATTCGCTGCACCGTGACGGACCGTCGAGGGTTCGAGCGGGGACAGCGGAAATGGGCGGGGCTGCTCGGTGAGCCGGGATTCCGGGGCCAGGGCGGCGGGTGGAGCCGGGCTCGACCGGACGTCGCCCACATCTTCGCGTTCTGGGAGAGCCGGGCCTTCTACGACTCCTTCATGGCGCGGTCGCACGATCGTCTGGCGGCCTCGCAGGTGGGCACGTTCAAGGACATCCAGGTCAAGCTGTTCGACCACCGCTTCGACGTGAAGACCGGGTTCGAGCCGCGGTTCTCCGACGCCGACGTGGCACGCGTGGCGCACTGCCGTGTCCACGAGGAGCGCGCCGAGCACTTCGCCCTCATGCAGGAGAAGGTCTGGAACCCGGCGATGGCCGGGTCCCCCGGCATGCTGCGGGGCCTTTTCGGCGAAGCGCCCGGCAGCGAGTTCCTGGTGCTCTCCCTGTGGCACTCCGCCGCCGAGCACGGCAAGTACCGGGTGGAGCGCATCGAGCGCCTCGGGCTCCGCGCCCGCACTGCGGCCGACGTCGCGGCGCTCTCCGGCGACGTGGTGCAGCTCGAACCGGCGTGGACGGTGTGAACCGGCGTGGCGGTGTGATCAGGGGTGGCGGTGTGAACCGGCGTGGCGGTGTGAACCGGGCCGGATGATCCGCGTGGGCCCGGCCCGTACACCGTACGGGCCGCCCCGCCCGTGCACCGTACGGAGGTCGGGCGAGGGCCCGGCCGAGCCGGTCGGGTACCCGGGATCTAGGGTCGTGGGTATGGCACGACCGCGGCGCATCGTTCTCGTACGGCACGGCGAGTCCGAGGGCAATGTCGATGACACGGTGTACGAACGCGAGCCCGACCACGCGCTGCGCCTCACCGAGACGGGTCGGCGGCAGGCCGAGGCGACGGGCGAGCGGCTCCGGGACGTCTTCGGCGACGAACCCGTCAGCGTCTACGTCTCGCCGTACCGCCGCACCCACGAGACCCTCCGGGCCTTCCGGCTGCCTCCGGAGCAGGTCCGGGTGAGGGAGGAGCCCCGCCTGCGGGAACAGGACTGGGGCAACTGGCAGGAGCGCGAGGACGTGCGCCTGCAGAAGGCGTACCGGGACGCGTACGGGCACTTCTTCTACCGCTTCGCCCAGGGCGAGTCGGGCGCCGACGTCTACGACCGGGTCGGCGCGTTCCTGGAGAGCCTCTACCGCAGCTTCGAGGCCCCCGACCACCCGCCGAACGTCCTGCTCGTCACCCACGGACTCACCATGCGGCTGTTCTGCATGCGCTGGTTCCACTGGACGGTCGCCGACTTCGAGTCGCTGTCGAACCCCGGCAACGCCGAGACCCGCACCCTTCTGCTCGGCGAGGACGGCCGCTACCGCCTGGACAGGCCGTTCGAACGCTGGCGTACCCCGGAACCGTACGGCCACACCGGATAGAGTGGCAGAGCGATGACCGCTGACTCCTCACTCGACCGGCGCTTCGACCGCGCCCTGGCCAGCCTGCGCGGGCTGTCCGTGGGAGACGCCCTGGGCTCCCAGTTCTTCGTACCCGCCCACTACCCCCTGCTGAAGCGGCGTGAGCTCCCCGCCGGCCCCTGGCAGTGGACCGACGACACCGAGATGGCCTGCTCCGTCCTGGCCGTGCTCGTGCACCACGACCGCATCGACCAGGACGCCCTGGCGCTGTCGTTCGCCCATCACCACGACTTCGACCGCGGCTACGGCCCTGCGGTCAACCGGATGCTCCGGCTCATCAGGGAGGGCGGCGACTGGCGGGAGCTGGCCGCCGCGCTCTTCAAGGGCCAGGGCTCCTGGGGCAACGGCGCCGCGATGCGGATCGCCCCGCTCGGCGCCTGGTACGCGGACGACCCGGAGCAGGCCACGCACCAGGCCGAGATCTCCGCGTACACGACGCACCAGCACCGCGAGGCCGTCGTCGGCGCCATGGCCGTCGCCGCCGCGGCCGCGCTCGCCGCCGATCCCACCGGGCCGCCCACGCCCGAGGCGCTCCTCGACGGGGTCATCGCCCTGGTGCCGCGCAGTGCCGTGGGGGCGGGCCTGCGCAGGGCCCGCGACATGCTCGACTACGGCGACGCGACCACGGTCGCCGCCGTCCTCGGCAGCGGCCGGCGGACCAGCGCGCACGACACCGTGCCCTTCGCCCTCTGGTCCGCGGCCCGCGGCCTCGGCGACTTCGAGCGGGTGTTCTGGACGACCGCGCAGGTCGGCGGCGACGTCGACACGACCTGTGCCATCGCCGGCGGCGTGGTGGCCGGCACCGCGGCCGGTGCGCCGCCCGCCGAATGGCTGCGGCAGACCGAGGTGCTTCCCGACTGGGTTCCGGACGGGGCGTCGGCCTGACGCCGTAAGGCGCGCGTCGGTCGGCGTAGTCGATCGGCGTGCGTCGGGCGGCGCGGGTCGGGCTTCGAACGGCGTACGTGGTCCCCCGCCCCCCGTTCGGGGTGCGAGGGACCACGGCATCTACGGCCGGTTCTCCGGTGATCAGGCCATCGGGCCCGAAGCCTCCGCGCGGCCGCTCAGCGCCTCCAGGTCGGTCTTGCGGACCCGGATCATCAGGACGGCCGTGACGAGAGCGATCAGCGCCATCACCGCCGCCGCCATGAAGGCCGAGGCGATGCCCGAGGTCAGTACCTCGTGGCCCCACGGGGCGGGCAGCTGCTTGGTCTGCGCGAACGCGGCCTTCTGCTCGGGCGTCGAGGTCGAGAGGAAGGCGGGAACCTGCTTGAGGCCCTCCTCGCGGCTCGCCGTGCCGAAGACGGTGACCAGGATGGACAGGCCGAGCGAACCGCCGACCTGCTGGGTGGCGTTGAGCAGCCCCGACGCGGCCCCGGCCTCGTGCTGGGCCACCCCGGAGACGGCCGTGAGCGTCAGCGTCACGAAGTTGAGGCCCATGCCGAAGCCGAAGAGGAGCATCGGCCCGAGGACGCCGTCGACGTACCCGCTGTCCGCCGTGATGAACATCTGCCAGAACAGGCCCGCGGCGGTGATCGCCGCCCCCGCCACCATGAACGGCTTGGGGCCGAAGGCCGGGAGGAACCGCTGCGCGAGTCCCGCCCCGAGGCCGATCGCGACGGTCACGGGGAGGAAGGCGAGTCCGGACTGGATCGGGCTGTAGCCGAGGACGTCCTGGACCCACAGCACGATGAAGAAGAACATGCCGAACATGGCGGCCGACAGGCTGAGCATGATCACGTACGTGCCCGAGCGGTTGCGGTCCGCGAACATCCGGAGCGGAGTGATCGGTTCCTTGGCGCGCGACTCCACGAGCGCGAAGGCCACCAGCAGGACCACCGCCGTGATGAAGGAGCCGATGGTCAGCGCGTCCCTCCAGCCCTCCTCGGAGGCCCGGATGAAGCCGTACACCAGCGCCGCCATGCCCAGCGTCGAGGTCGCGGCGCCCGCGATGTCGAAACGGCCCGGGTGGCGCTCGGACTCGGCGATGTAGCGCGGGGTGAGGAAGGCGATCAGCAGGCCGATCGGCACGTTGACGAAGAGGACCCAGCGCCAGTCGAGCCATTCGGTGAGCATGCCGCCGGCGAGCAGGCCGATGGCGCCGCCGCCCGCGGAGACGGCGGCGAACACGCCGAACGCCCGGTTGCGTTCGGGCCCTTCGGGGAAGGTCGTGGTGATCAGCGCGAGCGAGGTGGGCGAGGCGATGGCGCCGCCCACGCCCTGCACGGCCCGCGCGGCGAGCAGCTGCCAGGGCTCCTGGGCGAAGCCGCCGAGCAGGGAGGCGAAGGTGAAGAGCAGGATGCCGGCCAGGAACACCCTGCGGCGCCCCAGGATGTCCCCCGCGCGCCCGCCGAGCAGCAGGAGGCCGCCGAAGGTGAGCGTGTAGGCGCTGAGCACCCAGGACAGGTCGGTCGTCGAGAAGGAGAGCGCGTCCTGGATGTGCGGCAGGGCGATGTTCACGATGGTCGCGTCGAGGACGACCATCAGCTGGCAGGCGGCGATGACGGTCAGGGCGATGCCCGGCCGGCCCGCGGAGCGAGCGGGGCCGTCCTTGGTCTGGGTGTCCAGCGGAGAAGTTGTCACTATGGATCCCCCACGGAAGAATTAGTGAACGCACCCGTTCACTGTTCGCCACGGTAGTGAGTCCCCCTCAGTGAACGCAACCGTTCACTGAGCGCTGCCGACGATCCGAATCGCCACAACGGAGAGAGCCTGATGGTTACTTCGCGCTCCGCGGCCGCCGCCCGGCCGGAAGGGGCGTCGCTGCGACGCCGCGGTCCCGTCCTCGAACGGGCCATCCTGGAGGCCGCGCTCGAACAGCTCGGGAGCGTCGGCTGGAACGGCCTGACGATGGAGGGCGTCGCGGTCGGCGCGCAGACGGGCAAGGCCGCGGTGTACCGCCGCTGGCCGTCGAAGGAGGACCTCGTCGCGGACGCCCTCCAGGCCGGACTGCCGACGCTCGACGAGGCCCCGGACCGCGGCGGCGTGCGCGAGGACCTGTACGGGCTCTGCCTCCGCGTCCGGGACGTCATGTACTCCAAGCCCGGCTTCGCCCTGCGCGCGGTGCTTCACGAGTGCGACGCCGACTCCGCAGGTCGGTTCCACGAACTCATCGTCACCGGGGTGGTCGAGCCGTCCACCCGCCTCTTCAAAGAGGTGCTGCGGCGCGGAATCGCACGGGGCGAGGTGCGGCCCGACGCGGTGGACGACCTGGTCCTCGACGTGATTCCCGCGATGATGATGTACCGCTCCAAGGTGTGCGGGAGTGAATGGCCGGACGACGAGATCGCCGCCGTGATCGACCGGATCATGATGCCGCTGGTACGCGCGGAACGCGGCTGACACGGGCGCGCGGGCACGGGAACGACGCTCCCGGAGGCCGGGCGCGGAGGCCTCCCCGGGGTCCTGGGGGAATCCGGGTATCGCGCGCGGCACCGGGCGGCGTAACCTGGCTTGCGCCATGCCGTACGAACCTCCCACTCACACTGTCGAGCGATCGCTCCGCGCCACCAGCGGCGCCAAGGTCGTCGCCGGAGTCGACGAAGTCGGGCGCGGGGCGTGGGCCGGCCCCGTCACGGTGTGCGCGGCCGTCACCGGTCTGCGCCGGGCCCCCGAAGGCCTCACCGACTCCAAACTGCTCACCCCCAAACGCCGGACCGCGCTCGCGGCGGAGCTGGAGCAGTGGGTCACGGCGTACGCGCTCGGCGACGCCACCCCGGAGGAGATCGACGAGCTCGGAATGACCGCGGCCCTGCGCCTCGCGGCCGTCCGCGCGCTCGAAGGCCTCCCCGTGCGCCCCGACGCGGTGATCCTCGACGGCAAGCACGACTACCTCGGCAGCCCCTGGCAGGTCCGTACGGTGATCAAGGGCGACCAGTCCTGCATCGCCGTCGCGGCCGCCTCGGTCATCGCGAAGGTCCGCCGGGACACCCTCATGGCGGAGCTGGAGGCCGAGCGCTACGCGGCGTACGGCTTCGCCGCCAACGCGGGCTACCCTTCCCCGGTCCACAAAGCGGCGCTCGAGGAGCTGGGGCCCACCCCGTACCACCGCCTCTCCTGGTCGTACCTGGACGCGCTGCCCCAGTGGCGCCACCTCAAAAAGGTCCGCCTCTCCGCCGAGGCGGCCGCGCTGGAAAGCGGGGGCCAACTCGGCTTCGACTTCTGATCTTCCGGTCGCGGGGACCTGCCACAGGGCGATCCCTCACGCGCCCGGGGTGCACATGCGTGCCCACCCGCCGGTGCTCCGCGCAGCGGTGTTCGACCTCCATCCACCCTCCCTCCCGAGGAGCCTCAGATTCACGAGAGCGCCCAGGGTCCCCGCGCCACCGCGCCGACCCCCCGTCCCGTACCCGGCCCGCGTTCCGCGGCCACCCCGCGTCCCGGACGCCCTGGTCCCGGTCCGGCCGGGCCCGCGGCGCCGGCACCGCGCCCCGGCCCTCCGGCCAACCGGTCGGAGAATCGTTCCGACCAGCGATCCACGCCGCAGCTCCAGCTGATCCCGGCCCCCCTCGACGGCGCCCTCGACGCCGCCGAGGAGGCGCTCGATCTGCTCCTCGAGAGCGGCCGGGCACCCGGCGACGTCCTGGTGCTGACCACCGGCGACCAGCACCCGTGGGCGGCGCACGAGCTGTCCTTCGGCGAGGTCGCCTACTGGGCCCAGCAGGACACCGGTGACGACGTGTTCTTCGCGGACGCCTCCGCCGCGGAGCGGGCGAACACCCGACCCGTGGTGATCGTCGCCCTCAACGGCGGCGACGACGAGACGGTCGCCCGGGCCCTGCCGTCGGCGATGGCCCGCGCGGGCGTGCTGCTCGTCGTCTGCGGCGACCCGCAGCGCGTCACCTCGCTCCTCGGAGCGGGCGCCGGCGTCTGAACGACACCCCTTCGCCGGAGCGGACCGGTGCGGACCGGTCGACTCGGTCCGCACCGGTCCGCTCGGGTCGGGCGAAGGCTGCCCGGTGTGCCGTGCGCGTGATCAGCGCGCGGCGACCCGGCGCAGTGGTTCCGTCGCGCCGCTAGCCGTTCGCGGCGCGAGCCGGCCCAGTTCGACCGGCTCGTCGCCGAGCGGCAGGGGAGGCGAGTCGGAGCTCGGCCGACGGCCTCCGCGGCCTTCGCCGAGCACCTGCCAGCCGCCCCGGGTCAGCGTGATGTACGCCCCGCAGCGGAGCCCGTGCAGGGTGCAGGCGTCCCGGAGCCCCCACATCCAGGCTCCGTCCTCCTCCGTCCAGCGCTCGTCGCCCTCGCGGCAGTACAGCAGCACCGCGGTCCTGACGGGGGCGCGCCTCCGGAGGTCGTGCGGGATGACACGACGCAGATGCGCGAGGAGCGCGTTGCGGAACTCCCAGCCGTCCGCGGGGACGGGGCGGCGGACGAAGGAGGCGCTGGCGGTGAGGCGCTCCTCGTGGTCGAGGATCGCCAGGACCGCCGTGGCGGGCGTGGGCGTGTGACGTGAGTGGAGGCCGCTGACGACCTCACGCGGATTGCGCAGCAGGGGAATTCCGGCCGCGGCCCACTCGGCGGGTTCGAGCATCCGAGCGAGGCGGCTGGCGGACTCGGACGACGATCTGAGCGAGGTGGCTGTGGGCGGAGCGAATCCGAGGGTCACGGGCCTCCCTTCGGATACGCGCCCGCTAGGCGGGCAAGGTCGGGTGAGGGCGCACCACAGCACAGTCCTTCCGGACCGCTGATGGGCCGAGTGGGGCGGTTTCCCAATTCTTGCGGGCCCGTGCGCGAGCGGCAACGAGCAATTGAGGCCGCTGACGGGAATGCGTCGGTATGCCTCTCATATCCCTGCCCAGTTGCCCATTGTTCACTCCCCGTTTCCCCTCCTGTTTCACCCTTGGACGGCGAGCACCAACGGAAACACCCCTTCCGCTCCGGCCCGCCGCAGCAGCCGCGCCGCCACCGCCAGCGTCCAGCCGGTGTCCGACAGATCGTCAACAAGCAGAATCGGCCCCCCGGCGTCGGCCAGCCGCCCCGCGAGCTCGGCGGGGACGGTCAGCGTCCGCTGCAGGCCGACCACCCGCTGGGCGCTGTTGGTGCGGGACAGCCGCAGCCCCTCGGCCTCCGGGGCGTACTCCACGACCCCGAGGAACGGCATCCTGCCGATCTCGGCGATCCGCTCCCCGAGCGAGCCCACCAGCCTCGGCTTGCGGTGGGAGGCGACGGTGACCACTCCGGCGGGCCGGGCCGGCGCGTCCGGCGCCCCGGAAGCCCAACCGCCCGGTCCCTTCGCCCAGTCGGCGAGCACCTGCACCACGGCCTGCACGACGTCGTCGGGAACGGGCCCGTCGTGCGTGCCGTCGGCCAGCAGCGGACGCAGCCGGTTTCCCCAGCCGATGTCCGAGAGCCGCCCGAGGGCGCGGCCCCCGAACGCCAGCTCTCCGGCCGGGATACGGCCCTTCAGGTCGACCCCGACCGCGGCGAGCCCCGTCGGCCACATCTTCCGGGGCTCGACCTCCACGCCGGGCCGCCCCAGTTCGCCCTTGGCCGCGTCCAGTGCCGCATCCGACACCTTGGGGTCGAAGCGGCTCCCCGCGCAGTTGTCGCAACGCCCGCAGGGAACGGCCTCCTCGTCGTCCAACTGCCGGCGCAGGAACTCCATCCGGCACCCCGTCGACGACGCGTAGTCGCGCATCGCCTGCTGCTCGGCCTCCCGCTGCCGCGCCACCCACGCGTACCGCTCCGCGTCGTACGCCCAGGGGCGGCCCGTGCTCTCCCAGCCGCCCTTCACCCGCCGTACCGCGCCGTCCACGTCGAGGACCTTGAGCATCGTCTCCAGACGGGTCCTGCGCAGCTCGACCAGCGGCTCCAGGGCGGGCAGGGAGAGGGGGCGGCCGGCCTGCGCGAGCACGTCGATCGTGCGCCGCACCTGCTCCTCGGGCGGGAACGCCACCGAGGCGAAGTAACGCCAGATCGCCTCGTCCTCCTGCCCGGGCAGCAGCAGCACCTCCGCGTGCTCCACCCCTCGGCCGGCCCGGCCGACCTGCTGGTAGTACGCGATCGGGGAGGAGGGCGACCCGAGGTGCACCACGAAACCCAGGTCCGGCTTGTCGAACCCCATGCCGAGGGCCGAGGTCGCCACCAGGGCCTTGACCCGGTTCGCCTGCAGGTCGTCCTCCGCCTGCTGCCGGTCGGCGTTCTCCGTCCGGCCCGTGTACGAGGAGACGGTGTGCCCGCACTGCCGCAGGTACGCCGTGACCTCGTCGGCGGCGGCGACCGTCAGCGTGTAGATGATCCCGGAGCCGGGGAGCTCGCCGAGGTGGTCGGCGAGCCAGGCCAGCCGGTGGGCGGCGTCGGGCAGTCTCACGACGCCCAGGCTCAGGCTCTCCCGGTCCAGCGGCCCGCGCAGCACCAGGGCGTCCGTGCCCGCACCGGTGCCGAGCTGCTCGGCCACGTCCGCCGTCACCCGTGCGTTCGCCGTCGCCGTCGTGGCGAGCACCGGAACCCCGGCCGGCAGGTCGGCCAGCATGGTGCGCAGCCTGCGGTAGTCGGGCCGGAAGTCGTGTCCCCAGTCCGAGATGCAGTGCGCCTCGTCGACCACGAGCAGCCCGGTGGCGGCCGCGAGGCGGGGGAGCACCTGGTCACGGAAGTCGGGATTGTTGAGCCGCTCGGGGCTCACCAGGAGCACGTCCACGTCGCCGGCGGCCACCTCCTGCTGGACCGTCTCCCACTCCTCCGTGTTCGACGAGTTGATCGTCCGGGCGCGGATGCCCGCGCGGGCGGCCGCTTCCACCTGGTTGCGCATCAGCGCCAGCAGCGGGGAGACGATCACGGTCGGGCCGCTGCCGCGCTCGCGCAGCAGCGAGGTCGCCACGAAGTACACGGCGGACTTGCCCCAGCCGGTCCGCTGCACCACCAGGGCCCGGCGCCGGTCGGCGACCAGGGCCTCGATCGCCCGCCACTGGTCCTCGCGCAGTCTCGCCTTGCCCGTCGGGTCCGAGACGAGACGGGCGAGCACGGTGTCGGCGGCGGTCCTGAGGGCGGCGCGGTCTTCCAGGGGGTCTGCGTGGGTCATGCCTCCATGCAACCCGATGCCTCGGACATCGCGCGAATGAGCGGCCGAACCTGTGGACAACCCGAAGGGTCTGCGGATGCCCCGTTTCGGGAGTTATCCACAGGGGTTTCGGAATTCGGGAGATCACGAGACCGTCCTGACCATGAACGCGAATCACCACGAAACCAGCGGACCCTCCCGTACCCAGCAGATCACCCTGCGCGGCCCGGCGGAACTGGCCGACGCCCTCCCGTTCATGCTGGGCTTCCACCCCACCGACTCCGTCGTCCTGGCCGCCCTCCACGGCGAGCACGGCCGCTTCGGCGGCCGGGTCAGGCTCGGCATCCCGCGCTCGCCCCGCGAATGGGCGAGCACCGCCGACCACCTCGCCGAATGCCTCGTCGAGGGAGGCAGCCGCCGCGGCACCCGACCGGACGGCATCGTGGTCTTCCTCTGCCAGGACCCCGCGCCGGGCGAGACGGCCCGGGTGGTCATGGAGCGGCTGCGCCCCTTCGCGCAGCGGCTCCGCACCGCCTGCGGCGCACTCGACATCCCCGTCTACGAGGCCCTGTGCATCTCCGACGGCCTCTACTTCTCCTACTGCTGCCCCGACGCCCGGTGCTGCCCGCCGGACGGCACCCCGCTCGCCCTCACCGGCACCTCGGTGATGGCCGCGACGGCCGCGTACGCGGGAGTCCGGCTGCGCGGTTCGCTGAGGGACATGGAGGCCCGGCTGAAGCCCTCCGGGAAGCCAGGGGAGGAGGAGCAGCGCGCCGCCCTCGACGCCGCCGCGGCCGCGATCGTGCCGCGGATCCTCGAAGGCGCCGAAGGGAAGGGGCGCGAAGAGGTGCGCGAGACGACCCTGCGGCTGGCCCGCGAGTCCCTGCGCCGGTTCGCCCACCGGAAGAACCCGACGGCTCCCGCCGGCCCGGCCGGGGCCGCGCGCCCCGCGCAGCCGACCAAGCCGGTCGGCACGACGGCGGAGGGAGACGCGGCGGACGACGCCCTGATCGGGACCGACGAGGCGGCCGCCCTGATCCTCGGCCTCCAGGACCGCGTCACCCGGGACCGTGCCGCCGAATGGATGGAGGGCTGGGAGGGCACCGCCGCCCTGCGCCTCTGGCGCGTGCTGGCCCGGCGCTGCGTGACCCCGTACCAGGAGCACGCCGCCGCGCCCCTCAGCCTCGCGGGGTGGACGGCCTGGTCCACCGGAGACGAGCCGACCGCCCGCGTCGCCCTCGGGCTCGCGCTCGACGCCGACCCGGAGTACGTCTTCGCCCGGCTGCTGCACCAGGCGTGCAACGAAGGACTCGACCCCGAATCCCTGCGCTCGTGCCTCAGGAGCGAGCGGGACACCCGGATCGCGGCGGAGCAGGCCGACGCGGCGGAGCAGGCTGACACGGAGTCCTCCCGGCGGGTCAGGACCCGTGCCACGCGCCCGCAAGGCACCCGGCAGACCCTCAGGAAGCCCGGACGGACCGGCGTGCGGGAGCGCGGGCCGGCCGCCGGGGTCCGACCCGGCGGACGCGCCACGGGGAAGCCCGTGAACAGGGCGCCCCGGCACGACGGGCAGCGCGGCACCAGGAGCGGCCGATGACGACCGTGACCCGGCCACCCGCGAACGCGTTCAGCTCTCTGGCGGAGTCGTACGAACCGTGCCGCCGACACCCCGCCGGCCGCCCGGTTCGCACAGAGAGCACTTCGCACCTGCCATGGCTTCCAGACCCGTCCCGGCCCCCGGCCGCCCCAGCGGCCCCCCGAGCGGCCACCCGTCCCCGTTCCCGCACTCGATCGGGCACCCGCCCGGATACCCCTCCGGACACACGTCCGGTGCGGGAATCGCGCTCCCGCGAGCGGCCCGCCCCATGGAGCTCCCCTCGGTGCACGGCGCCCTCCTCTGCGTCGCCCTGCCCGCCTTCGCCGTCTGCGCCGAGCACGGCCAGCTCACCGGCGACGGGCCCGAGGGCGTCTACGCCGCGGGGAGACGGCTCCTCTCCCGCTGCGTCCTCCGAGTGGCGGGCCGTGAACCCGTCGCCCTCCAAGGCCGCATGGCGGCCGCCGACCGGGCGGTCTTCCTCGGCGTCCTGCGGGTGCCGGGGGACCTGGGGCCCGACCCGGGCCTGGCCGTGGAACGCACGCGGAGCGCCGACGGAACCGAGCGGATCACCCTGCGCAGCTCCGCCCCTCGCGCCCTCCGGCTCCCCGTCGAGATCGCTCTGGGCACGGATCTCGCGGACCTGGGGGCGGTGGCGTCGGGCAGGCCGGGGCCCGAGCTCAGCGCCAGCGTCCACGGCACCGGACTCCGCTGGACCGGGAGCGACGGCCGATCCGTCGCCGTCACGGCCGACCCGCCGCCGATGGATTCCCTGGCAGCAGCCGGCGTGCTGCGCTGGGAGGCCGAGCTGGCCCCCGGAGCCGCCTTCACGGTCCGGCTGCGGGTCCGGGGCGAAGTGGCCACCCGACCCGGCGCCCCCTCGGGAACGGGCGCCGGACGGCCCGGTGGCCACCTGCTCTCCGAAGCCCGTGCCGAAGGCGACGACCCCCGCCCCGCAGAACTGCTCCGCTGCTCCGTCGAGGACCTCCGGGCGCTCCTCCAGCGCGACCCGGCGCACCCCGCGGATGTCCACCTCGCCGCTGGCGTCCCCTGGCGATGCGGACCGGTCACCGCCGAAGCGCTCTGGGCGGCCCGCATGGCCCTGCCCCTCGGCACCAGGCTCGCCGCCACCACCCTGCGCGCCCTCGGCCGCACCCAGCTCTCGGGGACAGGGCCCGAGTCCGGCCGCATCCCCGGGCCCCTCAGGGACGCGGGCCCGTATCTCCAGCCCCGCTGCACCGGCGTCGAGGCCACCCTCGCCTTCCCGGTCGTGCTCGCGGAGGCCCGCCGCTGGGGGCTGCCGTCGGCGGATCTCGACGAGCTGCTTCCCGTGGCGGAGCGGTGCCTCGGCTGGCTGCGCCGGGTCTTCGCCGGTACCGGGTTCGTGCCGGACCCGGTGCCCGCCGGGCCGTGGCGGGCCGAGACCCAGGCGCACGCGCACCGCTCGGCGCTGCTCGGCGCCGACCTGCTCGACGGCTGCGGGAGGCCCGGCGGAGACGCGCTCCGCGACGGGGCGGCAATCCTGCGCGAGCGGTTCCGGCGGGAGTTCTGGATCGAGGACCGGGCAGGGGGCCGCCCCGCGGTGGCCCGGACGCCGGACGGCCGCAACCGGCCCGAGATGGGCGGCTGGGCCGCCCATCTGCTCGACACCGGGCTGCTGGGCGGCGGCCTCCACGCGCCGGGGCTGCTCGACAGGGCGGAGACCGAACAGGTGGCGAGGCTGCTCGGTGCCCCGGTCCTCGACTCCGGCTGGGGCCTGCGCAGCCTGGGAGCCAAGGAGCCCGGGCACAATCCCTTCGGCCATCGCGCCGGCGCGGTCCGGGTCCACGAGACGGCGGTCGCCGTGGCCGGTCTCGCCGCCGCGGGCCACGAGCGGGAGGCGGCATCCCTGCTGCGCGGGCTGCTCGACGCGGCGGAGTCCTTCGCCCATCGCCTCCCCGAGATGTATGCGGGAGAGCAGCGAACGGCCGGTGGGCGCCCGGCGCCCCACCCGGCCGCGTGCAGGCCGGCGGCCGTCGCGGCCGCCGGAGCGGTCCACTCGCTCCTCGCCCTGGCCGGAATCCGGCCCGACGTGCCGGGCGGGTCCGTGTCGGTGCACCCGCTGCCCTCGGCCCCGCTCGGAGCGGTCCGGTTCTCGGGGCTCGTGGTCGCGGGCGAGCCCTTCGCCGTGCGGGTCGGCAGGCTCGGTCTCGGTATGGTCGAGGAGGCCGCAGAGGGCCTTCAACTGGGGGTGTGACGAGATGCCGGGCGCAGACACGCGGGAAGCTTCGCGGCAGGGGGAGGAAGTCGTCCTCGATGCTTCCGCGAGGAGTGTTTATCGTCAGGAAGACGACTATGATCGCGGCATGCCTCCCTACGACCCGTCGGCCTTCCCGCCCTTCGCCGTCACCGTCGATCTGGTCGTGCTGACCGTGCGGCGCCACGCGCTCTGCACCCTGGTCGTACGGCGAGGGGAGTCGCCGTACCGGGGCCGCTGGGCGCTCCCCGGCGGCTTCGTCCGCGCGGAGGAGGACCTCGGGGCCGCCGCCGCGCGCGAGCTCGTCGAAGAGACCGGCCTCTGCGCGCACGATCCGGCCTCTCCGCCGCCGGTGCCGAGCAACGGGGCGCACCTGGAGCAGCTGGCGACCTACGGAGCGCCCGACCGCGACCCGCGCATGCGGGTGGTCAGCGTCGCGCACCTCGCCCTGGCCCCGGACCTGCCGGCGCCGCGGGCGGGCGGGGACGCGAACAGTGCCCGGTGGGCTCCGGTCGAGGAGCTGCTCGGTGAGGACGCGGCGGCCGGAGGCGGCGAGGAGGGCGGGACGCTCGCCTTCGACCACGCCCGGATCCTCTCCGACGGGGTGGAGCGCGCCCGTTCCAAGATCGAGTACTCCTCCCTGGCCACCGCCTTCTGCCCGCCGGAGTTCACCGTCGGAGAGCTGCGCCGCGTGTACGAGGCCGTCTGGGGCGTGGCCCTCGACCCGCGCAACTTCCACCGCAAGGTGACCGGCACGCCCGGCTTCCTGGTCCCGGCCGGTGGTACCACGACCCGTCAGGGCGGGCGTCCCGCCCAGCTCTTCAGGGCAGGTGGGGCGACCCTTCTGAACCCGCCGATGCTGCGACCCGAGGTCTGACGGGCGCGGACATCCGGCCCCTCGGAGCGCCACCCCTGCGCGGAAAGTCCGAAATGTAGCGTTATCTTGCTGCGGAAGCGCCGCCCTGCCGCGGAGCGGTGTCACCTACCGCGAGAGAAGCGATGCTCCAGGCAATCGGACTGACCAGCACGCCCCGCCGTGATCGCCCGCCCGCCGTGGACGATCTGACCTTCGAGGCCAGGCCGGGCACCGTGACCGCCCTCCTCGGCCCCCCGGGCTCCGGCAAGACCACCACCCTCCGGCTCATGCTCGAACTCGAGCCGGGCCGCGGGATCACCTACTTCCGAGGTCGGCCGCTGCACCGCATCGCCCACCCTCCCCGCGAGGTCGGCGTGCTCCTCGGCGACATCCCCGGACACCCCTCGCGCACGCTCCGGGGCCAGCTCCGGATGCTCTGCGCCGCCACGGGAGTGCCCGCGTCGCGGTCCGACGAACTGGTGCGCACCGTGGGCCTCGCGGGTCTCGAACGCCGGCGGATCGGCACCCTGCCGGTCGGCGCGGACCGCCGACTCGGCCTCGCCTCCGCCCTGTTGGGCACCCCGCACACTCTGCTGCTCGACGAGCCCGGTGCCGGTCTCTCCGCGCCCGAGGGTGCCTGGTTGTACGAGCTCCTGCGCGCCCACGCGGCCGACGGGGGCACCGTGCTCTACACCACGGACGATCCCAAGGACGCCGCCCGCAACGCCGACCGGGTCGTCACGCTCGACGGCGGACGCCTCGTCGCCGACCAGGAAGCGGCCGAGTTCGCCCGCACCCGGCTGCGCCCCCGGGTCGCCGTCCGCACCCCGCACCCCGCGCGACTCGCCGCCGCCGTGACCCAGGAGGCCAGGGCCGCCCGCCGCGCCGTCGAGGTGGTCGCCGAGGACGGCAATCGCCTGTCCGTCTACGGCAGCGACTGCGCCGCCGTCGGAGACACGGCCTTCCGCCACGGCGTACCGATCCACCGGCTCGTCGAAGAGACGGGCGACACGGCCCCCGCCGCTCCGCGGGCCCCCCGGCGGGACGCTCCCGTGCCCGCGCCGGACGCCGAGGGTGCCGACTCCCGGAACGCCGTTCCCGGAAGCCGGTCCGGCGAGTCGCCGGAGGGCGGGCCGGGGCCTGTCGCCGCGACGCGCGACGAGTCGGCCGGACGCCGCGCCGCCCGACGGCCGGCCCGCTCGCCGCTGCGGCCGCTGCGGTACGAGCTCCACCGGCTCCTGGGCGTGCCGAGCACTCCACTCGTGGCGGCGGCCGTCCTGCTGGTGTCGGTGGCGCTCGCGCTGCTCCTCGGCCGGGGCGGCCGCGCCGCGCTGCCCGCGGTCCTGGCCGGCTGGCCGGCGATCTCGCCGCTGCCGCCGGCGGCGCTCGGCGCGGGGCTGCTCGGTGCCTTCTCCTTCGGTGAGGAGTACCGCTACCCGGCGCTCACCTCGGGGCGCGGCGCGGTGCCGCGCAGGCCCGGCCTCCTGCTGGCGAAGCTCGTCGTGGCGGCCTCCGTCGCCCTCGTGCTCGGAGTGCTCGTCGTGCTCGCCGACCTCGGGGCGCTGCGGTTGCTCTACGGCGGCGAGTTGATCCCCGTACCGAGGAACTGGCCAACTCTCTGCGCGAGTTGGCTGGGGCTGCTGGTCGGCTGCGCCTGGGCCGGGCTGCTGGGCGCCGGGGTCTTCCGGGCCGCGGCGGCCGGCGTGGCCGCGGTCCTCGCCGTACCGGTGGCCTTCGTGCCGCTCCTGCAGAAGGTGCTGACCGGGCCGTCGGTGCGGTCCGCCGCCGGACTTCCCGGCCGGTTGCGGGAGTTCGCCGGCCCGCGCTGGTCGCCGGCCGCCGAGCACTGGCTGGCAGGGGCTCTGCGGGTGGTCGGGCAGCCCGCAGGGGTGGCGCTCTCGCTGATGTTGACAGGGTTGCTCTGCGCCTACGTGTTCACCGGTCTTCGGCGGAGGGCCCGTTGGTGATCACTTGCGGACCGAAAGGCTCCGGTTCGCCGCCAACTTCCTTGAAATATGCCCTATATGTCTGATTGATCGTCAATTGCGCAGGAGGCGCCGATCACCCTTTCGTGTGCTTTTCACCAAAGACCTCAAGGGTCACGGAGGCAACGCCGACAAAGGATGCGTGAGTACCCTTGCGCACACCATGATGACCGCCGCCCGCCCCGTCGACTCCCCCCTCGGTGCCCCGGGCGACCTCGACCGCTACCCCTACGCGGAGGCGCCCGCCGCCGGCCGCGTGGGCCCGCCCTCCTGGGAGGGGGTGGACACCGACCTCGGCCGCGTGGGGCGCCGTAGCGCGGGCAACCGGGGTCGCGGGCTGCACGGGCAGCTCGTCCAGCAGCTCGGTCAGATGATCGTCTCCGGCGACCTCGGAGCCGACCGTCCGCTCGTCCCCGAGGAGATCGGCCAGCGGTTCGAGGTCTCGCGCACCGTCGTGCGCGAGTCGCTGCGCGTGCTGGAGGCCAAGGGCCTCGTCAGCGCCCGCCCGAACGTCGGCACCAGGGTCCGGCCGGTCAGCGACTGGAACCTGCTCGACCCCGACATCATCGAGTGGCGGGCCTTCGGTCCGCAGCGTGACGACCAGCGCCGCGAGCTGAACGAGCTGCGCTGGACGATCGAGCCCCTCGCGGCACGGCTCGCCGCCGGACACGGCCGCGAGGACGTGCAGCAGCGTCTCGCCGACATGGTCGAGATCATGGGTCACGCGTTCGCCCAGGGGGACGGCATCACCTTCTCCCGGGCCGACACCGAGTTCCACTCCCTCCTCATCCAGCTCGCCGGGAACCGCATGCTGGAGCACCTCTCCGGCATCGTCTCCGCCGCGCTCCAGGTGTCCGGCGGCCCCGTCACCGGCTGTGACCGGCCGAGCGAGGCCTGCCTCACCCATCACGGCCGTATCGTGGACGCACTTGCCGAGGGGGACGCCCACGGCGCGGAGACGGCCATGCGGCAGCTGCTGACGGTCCACCCCGAGGTGGAGCGCGTCGTCCCCGCCCCTCGCGAACACTGATCCGCGGGCCGTGGCCGGGAGTGCCGAGGCGTACGCAGGGCGTGCCGCCGGATCCGAGCGCCACCCGGGAGCCCGGCAGGGTTCCCGGGTGGCGCCAGGGTTCCGGCGGTACGAATGTGCACCGATCGACCACTCTGGCCGTTTCGTCGCAAATGAGGTGTGACTCGGGCCACGAAGATTGGGCGTAACACTCCTCCGAGCCGTGCGATGACCTAAGAGGTGACAGCCGAGGAAGGAATACAGCAGCCCCTGGAGGCGCTGTGCAGTTCCCCGGCCCAACCCGCGCCGTCGGCACATTCCCCGTCGACGGTCGTCGGCTCCAGCTCGATCCAGAGCGGGGCCGGAAGCCGTTTCCATCGTTCCGAGAGGTTGTTCGTGTCGGCCAGCACATCCCGTACGCTCCCGCCGGAGATCGCCGAGTCCGAGTCTGTGATGGCGCTCATCGAGCGGGGAAAGGCTGATGGGCAGATCGCCGGCGATGACGTGCGTCGTGCCTTCGAGGCTGACCAGATTCCGCCAACCCAGTGGAAGAATGTTCTGCGCAGCCTCAATCAGATCCTCGAGGAAGAGGGTGTGACGCTGATGGTCAGTGCAGCGGAGTCGCCGAAGCGCGCCCGCAAGAGCGTCGCGGCGAAGAGCCCGGCCAAGCGCACCGCCACCAAGACCGTCACCGCCAGGACGACCGTGACGAAGACCACCGTCTCGGCCGCTGCGGCCGAGGGTGCCGACCCGGCCGACGAGGCCGGATCCGCCCCGAAGGCGGCGGCGAAGAAGACCGTCGCCAAGAAGACGGTGGCCAAGAAGACCGTCGCCAAGAAGGCGACGGCCAAGAAGGCCACGTCCAAGAAGGACTCCGACGAGCTCGTCGAGGGCGAGGAGCTCCTCGAGGACGTCGCGCCCGGCAAGGGTGAGGAAGAGGAGACCGAGGGCGAGAGCAAGGGCTTCGTCCTGTCCGACGAGGACGAGGACGACGCTCCGGCGCAGCAGGTCGCCGTCGCCGGTGCCACCGCCGACCCGGTCAAGGACTACCTCAAGCAGATCGGCAAGGTCCCGCTGCTCAACGCCGAGCAGGAGGTCGAGCTCGCCAAGCGCATCGAGGCCGGCCTGTTCGCCGAGGACAAGCTCGCGAACTCGGACAAGCTCGCTCCGAAGCTCAAGCGCGAGCTGGAGATCATCGCCGAGGACGGCCGTCGGGCCAAGAACCACCTCCTGGAGGCCAACCTCCGTCTGGTGGTCTCCCTGGCCAAGCGCTACACCGGTCGCGGCATGCTCTTCCTGGACCTGATCCAGGAGGGCAACCTCGGTCTGATCCGCGCCGTCGAGAAGTTCGACTACACCAAGGGCTACAAGTTCTCCACGTACGCCACCTGGTGGATCCGTCAGGCGATCACCCGCGCCATGGCCGACCAGGCCCGCACCATCCGTATCCCGGTGCACATGGTCGAGGTCATCAACAAGCTCGCGCGCGTGCAGCGCCAGATGCTCCAGGACCTGGGCCGCGAGCCCACCCCGGAGGAGCTGGCCAAGGAGCTCGACATGACCCCTGAGAAGGTCATCGAGGTCCAGAAGTACGGCCGTGAGCCGATCTCCCTCCACACCCCGCTGGGTGAGGACGGCGACAGCGAGTTCGGCGACCTGATCGAGGACTCCGAGGCGGTCGTCCCGGCCGACGCGGTGAGCTTCACGCTGCTCCAGGAGCAGCTGCACTCCGTCCTCGACACGCTCTCCGAGCGTGAGGCCGGCGTCGTCTCGATGCGCTTCGGTCTCACCGACGGCCAGCCGAAGACGCTGGACGAGATCGGCAAGGTCTACGGCGTGACGCGAGAGCGGATCCGCCAGATCGAGTCGAAGACGATGTCGAAGCTCCGCCACCCGTCGCGCTCGCAGGTGCTGCGCGACTACCTCGACTGATCCGTACGAGGCACAGAGCGGTACGCGGAAGGGCCCGGTTCCCCGAGAGGGGGAGCCGGGCCCTCCGGCTGTGCGGGGGTGCAGGGCGCGGAGCTGTGCTGGACGCTGGGTGAAGCGACATCACCGGAGAGTCAGGAGGCTCCATGCGTGGTTCCTTGGCCCGAGCATTGACGGGTGCCGTGGGCGTGATCGCTGCGGTGGCGGGGCAGGTCGCCACCGCAGCCCCCGCGGCGGCCGACAGCGTCGTGGTGGGTGGTAGCACGGCTCAGATCACGGACGCGCCGTGGGTGGTGGCCCTGTCCAGTCGTGACCGGTTCGGAGGTACGCGCGCGGGGCAGTTCTGCGGGGGCGTGGTGGTCGCGCCGACCAAGGTGCTCACGGCGGCCCACTGCCTGGGCCGGGAGGTGCTCGGCGGGGAGCCGTGGGAGTTGCGCGACTTCGCCGTCATCGCGGGGCGCGCCGCGCTGCGCGGGCAGGGCGGCCAGGAGGTCCGGATCTCGGACACGTGGGTGAACCCCGACTACGACCCGACGAGCAACTCGGGAGACCTCGCGGTGCTGACGCTGGTGAGCGCGCTGCCGCAGTCGTACGTCATCGGTGTCGCCCGCTCGGGAGACGCGGCGTACGTGCCCGGCACGGAGGCGGACGTCTACGGCTGGGGCGACACGACCGGCAACGGCGCCTACGCCTCCACGCTGCGGACGGCGCGCGTGCAGGTGCTCCCCGACGCGTCGTGCGAGCGGGCCTACCCGGGCGGCTTCGGCGTCCGGTACCAGCGCGAGACGATGCTGTGCGCGGGCGACCCGCAGGGCGGCAAGGACGCGTGCCAGGGGGACAGTGGAGGTCCGCTCGTGGCCAAGGGGCTTCTCGTCGGCCTGGTGTCCTGGGGCAGCGGCTGCGGGCAGGCGGAGAATCCGGGCGTCTACACGCGGGTCTCGGCGGTGCTTCCGGCGCGCTTCTGATCCGGAACCCGCGTGACGGGGCCCGGGCCCGCTTCCGAGGGTCCTGCTTCTTCCGGGTACGAGAACGGGCGGCCACCCCCTTGCGGGGG
>NZ_JBHJQI010000060.1:0-47622 GCF_042262805.1 Streptomyces sp. NPDC056361 | reverse complement strand
AGGGCGAAGACGGTGCCTTCGGGGACGTTCAGGTCGATGCCGTCGAGGACGGTCTTGTCGCCGTAGGACTTGCGCAGCCCGTGTGCGGAGATGGCCGGGTCGGTCATGTCAGGTGCTCCTTCGGGGTGTGGGCGGGTCAGTTGCTGCGGGCGGTGATGTCGCCGTAGGAGGTGGTGGCGTTGATGGTGAGGTCGGTGGTGCCGTTGTTCCGGAGGGCGTTGGTGACGCGGCCGTAGGCGGTGCCGGCGTCGAGGGCGGCGGAGGCGCCGCGGGCGGCGCCGACGGTGATGTCGCCGTGGTCGGTGCGCAGGGTGACGGTGCCGCGGTGGGCTTCGGCGACGCGCAGGGCGCCCTTCCGGGTGGTGATCTCGGCGGGGCCGCCGAGGCGGCCGACGGTGATGTCCCCGGCCTGGAGGGCGAGGTGGGCGCTCGCGGTCTCGTCGAGCTTGACGGTGGCCTGGGCGGCTTCGAAGGTGACGTCGCCGAGGCGTCCGACGCCGCGGAGTTCGGCGAGGGCGGCCTTGGCCTGGACGCGGGAGCCGGCGGGCAGCTGGACGGTGATCTCGACGGAGCCGGAGTCGCCGAAGAGCTGCTTCTTGGGGGCGGGGGCCTCGATGCGCAGGACGCCGTCGGTGTAGTCGACCTCGATCTGCTCGGCGGCCTTGACGTCGCGGCTCTTGGCGGCGTTGGCGGGGAGGATCTCGACGGTGGTGTCGGTGCGGTCGGCGGCGATGAGGCGGATGGTGCCGGCGGGGATGTCGAGGACGGTGGAGACGGCGGCGGGGGTGGCGAACTTCTGCATGGTCTTTCTCCTTCTCAGTGGCGGGCTCTTCGTCGTCCCGCTCTTTCCGGCAAGGGAAAAGCTACGTTGCGTTCGAGGTTGCAGCAACAACCTCGTTGCGTAGGAACATGGAAACAGCAGGTCAGGGCAGCAAATTCATTGCAATGGTTCTGAATGTAATGCAACAGCAATCACCTCATCCATTGCAATGAATTGACGGTGAACGCTATGCTGAAGGCGCCAGGAAGCACGAAGCACCACAAAGGAGACCGCGATGCCGGGAGGCCGCCTCACCCAGCCCGAGCGCCAGCAGATCGCAGTCGGTCTGGCCGACGGCCTGGCCTACGCGGAGATCGCCCGCCGCCTCGACCGGCCGACCTCGACGATCACGCGCGAGGTGATGCGGAACGGCGGCCCCACCGCCTACCGCGCCGAGCTGGCCCACCGCGCCACCGAGCGCCGCGCCCAGCGCCGCAAGCAGACCGCGCCCCGGAGCGGGGAGGCGCTCCCGCAGGCCCACGGGCGCGATCCCGAGGCGATGCGCGCGTACGAGGAGACGTTCACGGCCGTCCTCGCGGGCTCGGGCATGCCGACGATGATGTCCCGGGTGATGGCCTGCCTCACCCTCACGGACACGGGCAGCCTCACCGCGTCCGAACTCGTCGAGCGCCTCCAGGTCAGCCCGGCGTCCATCTCCAAGGCCATCACCTTCCTGGAGAGCCAGGGCTTCGTGCGCAGGGAGCGCGACGACCGCCGCCGCGACCGCTACGTCGTCGACGACGACATCTGGTACCAGTCGATGATCGCCAGCGCCAGGTCGACCGCCCAGATCGTCGAGATCGCCCGGCAGGGCGTCGGCGTCCTCGGCTCCGACACCCCCGCCGCCGTCCGCCTGGAGAACGTCGCCCGCTTCCTCGACTTCGTCTCCGAGAGCATCCTGCGCGCCGCCGAGCAGGCCCGCGAGGTCCTCTTCGCCAAGCCCGAAAGGACCCCGGACGCCACCGGCGACGAGCCGGAGGCGTCCTGAGGTCCCGATGCGGTCGTACGGGCGGGCCGGTCAGGCGGGGAGCTCGCACGTGAGGTGCGGGGCCAGGTCGCGGAGGAAGGCCGGCGCGTCGAAGGCCGCGCCGGCGGAGGCGACGCCGGTCGTCGCCGTCCGCCCCGTGAGCACGTGGCGGAGGGCTTCCACGGCGAGCGGCGCGCTGACGGCGTAGATGTCCCGGCCGCTCGCGACGGCCCGCCGTTCCTCGCCGCCCGAGCGCACGACGACGTCGACGAGGAAGGTCTGCGCGGACCGCCCGCGCTCGTCGACCGCGGTCGGCGCGGGCGTGTCCGGGGACGCCAGCTCGCGGGCCGCCTCGACGGTCATGTACGTGCGGACCTCGGGGACGGCGAGGTGGCTGGGGACGGTGACGACGTCCGCCATGGTGAACTCCCCGATCACCGGACGGGTCCCCATCGGCTCGGGGAAGCCCCAGTCCAGGGTCGGTGCGGCGTCGTCGCGGTACTCGATGCGCCCGTTCGCGAACACCACCCGCCGGCCGTCCCGCCGCTCGCGGGAGACGGTGCCCGCGGCGAGCGTCCCCGCGGTCGGGTGCCAGCCGCTCAGCCCGTACGCGACGTGCACCTCGTCGGCCGCCTCCCAGTCGCCCATCGCGGCCGTGACCAGCAGGTCTCCGAGGCCCCCGAAGAAGGCCATCGCGGGGATCACCACGGTGCCCGCGGCCTTCGCGCGGTCCGCGAAGTGCGCGAACGTGTCGAGGTTGGCCTCGATCTCGGCGGCCACGTCGACGTACGGGATCCCGGCCCGCAGCGCCGCCTCGATCACCGGCGCGGCCGTCGCCGCGAACGGTCCCGCGCAGTTGACCACGGCGTCCGCACCGTCCAGTGCGCGGTCGAGCGCCGCCGGGTCGTCGACCGACGCCGGGCGGACGTCGAGCCCCCCGTGCTCCGCCGCGAGCCCCTCGTACTCCGCCGCGAGCGCCCCGAGGCGGGCCGCGTCCCGCCCCGACAGCACCGGCGTGAACCCCTGGCGCAGCAGCTCCGCCACCACGAACCGCCCGGTGTGCCCGTACGCGCCGAACACCGTCACCGTGTGCCCCGAAGTCATCGTTCTCTCCCGCCGTCCTCGCTAGTTCAACTGTGAACAAGCTTGGCGCGGTACGACGGTCCGCACGAGGTCCGGAAGTGACACACCCCGCACACTTCCGGACACGCCCTCAAGGCCGCGCCGGACGGTTGCCCACCCCGATGTCGGCGTGGCGCAGGGCCCCGACCTGGGTCACAGGGAACCCAACTGAGCCGGAATGGGCGCCGAGTGAAGGATCGTCAGGCCGGACACGGCGCGGGTGAGGGCCACGTAGAGGCGGCGGAGTCCGGTGCGCTCGTCCGGTTCGCCGTCGACGACGGCGGCGGGCTCGTCGAGGACCACGTAGTCGTACTCGAGACCCTTGGCGAGGGAGGCCGGGACCAGGGTCAGGCGGGAGTCGGCGGTGGTCTCCTCGCCGGGGGAGAGGTGGGGGAGTCCGGCCGCGGCCAGGGCCTCCGCGAGCGGGGCGATCCGGGCGTCGGCGGCGATCAGGCCGATGGAGCCCTCGTGGGCCAGGGACTCGACGCAGGCCGCGACGACGTCCGCGTCCAGGTCGTCCGTGGGGCGGACGGCCAGCGAACCCGGGTTCTCGCGGACCGACTCGACCGCCGCGAGCCCCGGCGACATGTGCGGAAGGAGCCGGGAGGCGTACGCGATCACCTCGCGCGGCACGCGGAAACCGGCGGTCAGCTCCTCCACCACCGCCTCCGGCTTCCCGAGGTGTCCGAGCGCCTGCGCCCAACTCTCCGTCGCCCAGGGCGTCGTGCCCTGCGCGAGGTCGCCGAGGACCGTCGCCGAACCGGTCGTGCAGCGGCGGCCCACCGCCCGGTACTGCATGGGGGAGAGGTCCTGTGCCTCGTCGAGGACCACGTGGCCGAGCGAATGCGTCCGCTCGATCAGGTCCTTGGCCTCGTCGACGAGGACGGCGTCCGCCGCCGACCACTTCGCCGTCTTCACGCTGCGGGCCGGCTTCGCCCAGAGCAGCAGCTTCTGCTCGTCCTCCGTGAGCAGCCCCTCGGCGTGCTCCGCGAGGAACTCCGGGTCGCTCAGGAGGCGCAGCACCAGCTTCGCGGGCTCCACCGCGGGCCAGCACTCCTTCACGACGGCCTTCACCGCGGGGTTCCGCGCGACCGCGTTCTGCACGCGGTCGTCGGGCGCCTCGCCGGCCTGCTCCATCCGCACCAGGACCGCGTGCGCGACGCGCTGCGGCAGCGCGTCGCGGGCGGCGCCGTACCGGATGTCGCGGTCGATCAACTCCTGGACGATCTCCTCCAGTTCGTACGCGGGCACCCGCCAGCGGCGCGAGCCGCGCACCACCATGAGGGACTCCTTGGGCAGCGCGATGTGCGAACGGACCGCGCGCCGCAGCACCTCCGCCATCCGGGCGTCGCCCTTGACGACCGCCGTCGCCGCCTCGTCCGTGCCCCGCACCTCGACGTGCGCGACGAGGTCGTCGACCGTCGCCTGCTGGACCTCCAGCTCGCCCAGGGCGGGGAGGACCTGCTCGATGTAGTGGAGGAAGGACCGGTTCGGTCCGATCACCAGGGTGCCGGTGCGGGCCAGCCGCTCGCGGTGCGCGTACAGCAGGTACGCGACACGGTGCAGGCCCACGGCGGTCTTGCCGGTGCCGGGGCCTCCCTGCACGCAGACCGACCCGGACAGGTCGGAGCGGACGATCTCGTCCTGCTCGGGCTGGATCGTCGCCACGATGTCCCGCATGGGACCCACGCGCGGCCGCTCGATCTCCGCCTGGAGCAGCCGGCTCGTGGTCTCCAGCTCGGCCGGGTCGGACAGGTGCTCGTCCTCGTACGCGGTGAGCTCGCCGCCCGTGTAGCCGAAGCGGCGCCGCAGTCCGACGTCCTGCGGGTCCTTCTTCGACGCCCGGTAGAACGGCTGCGACACCGGGGCGCGCCAGTCGATCACCATCGGGTCCCCGTCGGCGTCGTGCACGTGCCGCCGGCCGATGTAGAAGCGCTGCCCCTCCTGCGTGGTGTGCAGGTAGTCGAGCCGCCCGAAGAACAGCGGCGTGCCGGAGAGGTCGGCGAGCGCCTTGATCCGGTCCTCGATCTGCCGCCCGAGCACCAGCGAGTTGACCCAGTTCGCCGTGACGTCCTTGATGTCGAGCGCCTCGACGTCCTCGCGCATCGCGCGCAGCGCGGCGCGGGACGAGGCCAGATGGGCGCGTTCCCGCGAGAGCGGGTCGGATGCGGAAACGGACACGGTGAAGCCTCCGGGCAGGTGGATACGCGGACACGACGAGGTGGCCGCCGGTTTCCGACCGGACGGCGGCGCTCCACGAACGGGAGGCGGGGAAGCCGGCAAGTGTAACTCCGGGTGGGCGACCCGGCGAATCACTTTCGCCCCGGGGAGGCCCCGGGGAGATGGCTTCAGGGAGGCCGCTGGGAGGCCCCGGGCAGGCACCGGGCAGGCCCCGGCGAGGCACCGGGCAGGCACCGGGCAGGCCCTCGGCCAGGCCACCGGGCAGGCACCGGGCGAGGCCCCTAGGGGCCGGGGTCCGACTCACGACGGACCCCGGTTCCACCCCCAGGCCGATGTGTTCGGAATGTCCGGATTCCATGATGGAGACATGACCGCGACGACCTTCACCCTCGTGACCACCGTCCCCCGACCCCACCGCCTCGCCACCGCCCTGCGGGCGATACGCGCCTTCGGCGGCGCGGCGGCCGCGGTCACCCTCCTCGGTGACCACGGCCCGGCCGAGGCCGGCGTCAGGAACCCGCGCCCGGTGTACGCCCCGGCCCGGGACTGAGCCGCCCGGCCGGCGAGACGCCCCCCTGCCCCCGTTGCACGCCCCTACGGCGCCAGCAGCTCGTCCGCGTCCATGATCCGGTACGCGTACCCCTGCTCCGCGAGGAACCGCTGCCGGTGCGCCGCGAAGTCCTGGTCGATGGTGTCGCGGGCGACCACCGAGTAGAAGTGCGCCTGGTGGCCGTCGGCCTTCGGGCGGAGCACGCGGCCGAGGCGCTGCGCCTCCTCCTGGCGGGAGCCGAAGGTGCCCGAGACCTGGATGGCGACCGTCGCCTCGGGGAGGTCGATGGAGAAGTTCGCGACCTTCGACACCACGAGGACGTTGATCTCGCCGTTGCGGAACGCGTCGAAGAGCTTCTCCCGCTGCGCGTTCGACGTCTCGCCCTTGATGACCGGCGCGTTCAGGTGCTCGCCGAGCTCGTCGAGCTGGTCGATGTACTGGCCGATGACGAGGATCTGCTGCCCGGCGAACTTCTTCACCAGGGCCTCCGCGACCTTCCGCTTCGTCGCCGTCGTCGCGCAGAAGCGGTACTTCTCCTCCGCCTCGGCCGTCGCGTACGCGAGCCGCTCGGAGTCGGTCAGGTTCACCCGGACCTCGACGCAGTCGGCGGGCGCGATGTAGCCCTGCGCCTCGATCTCCTTCCACGGCGCGTCGAACCGCTTCGGCCCGATCAGCGAGAACACGTCGGACTCCCGCCCGTCCTCACGGACCAGCGTCGCGGTCAGACCGAGCCGCCGGCGGGCCTGGAGGTCCGCCGTGAACTTGAAGACCGGCGCCGGCAGCAGGTGCACCTCGTCGTAGACGATCAGACCCCAGTCGCGGGAGTCGAACAGCTCCAGGTGCGGGTAGATGCCCTTCCGCTTGGTCGTGAGCACCTGGTACGTGGCGATCGTGACCGGCCGGATCTCCTTCCGCGTACCGCTGTACTCGCCGATCTCGTCCTCGGTCAGCGACGTCCGCTTCACCAGCTCGTGCTTCCACTGCCGGGCGGAGACGGTGTTCGTCACCAGGATCAGCGTCGTCGCCTTGGCCTGCGCCATCGCACCGGCGCCGACCAGCGTCTTGCCCGCGCCGCAGGGCAGCACGACCACGCCGGAGCCGCCGTGCCAGAAGCCGTCGACGGCCTGCTTCTGGTACGGGCGCAGGCTCCAGCCGTCCTCGGCCAGGTCGATCCGGTGCGCCTCGCCGTCGACGTACCCGGCGAGGTCCTCGGCCGGCCAGCCCAGCTTCAGGAGCGTCTGCTTGATCTGCCCCCGCTCGGACGGGTGCACGGCGACGGTGTCCGCGTCGATCCGCTCCCCGACCAGCGGCTGCACCTTCCTCGACCGGAGGATCTCCTCCAGGACGGGCCGGTCCGTGCTGGTCAGCACCAGCCCGTGCGTCGGGTGCTTGGACAGCGTCAGCCGCCCGTACCGCGCCATCGTCTCGGCGATGTCGACGAGCAGCGCGTGCGGCACGGGATACCGCGAGTACTCGACGAGCGCGTCCACCACCTGCTCGGCGTCGTGCCCCGCCGCCCGCGCGTTCCACAGCCCCAGCGGCGTCACCCGGTACGTGTGGATGTGCTCCGGCGCCCGCTCCAGCTCCGCGAACGGCGCGATGGCCCGCCGGCACGCCTCGGCGAGCTCATGGTCGACCTCCAGCAGCAGCGTCTTGTCGCTCTGGACGATGAGTGGCCCATTCACGTGCGATCAGGTCCTTCCCGGGCCGCTCCCACGACGGCCAATCCTCCAGTCTGCCCGATCCCCGCCCCACACGGGATCCCCGAGCGGCCGTCCGGCGATGCCCCCCGGATCCAGGGCGGCGCAACGCTCACCGAAGACGGCGCGTCCGGGCCCGACATGAGTACCCGGCACATGTCGGATGAGTATGCGAGCGGATGGACAGGGGCGGTCGGGGGCGGTCGGATGGAAGGCATGCCAGAGACCGCCGGGAGTGGGAGGCGGTCCGTTTCTCCGCCCGATTTCGACCCCGCAGCACACGACCCGAACTGGTGGGCGGGAGTGCTGACGGGGACCTTGGGCGGGCCGTTGCTCGTGGTGCTGACCGGGAGCATGGTGAATCTGCTGGCCGCGCGTCCGGTGGTGATCGCGGGGAGTCTGCTGATGCCGGTCGCGGTGGCGGCTCCCAGCTGGTTCATCGCGCGGACGAGGGGGCGGCGGCGGGTGCGGAGGGTGGTCGCGGGGCTGGCCTGTGCGGTGGGGCTCGCGTATCCGGCGCTGGTGCGCGCGGCCGAGCTGGTGCGGCGCTGAGCGGGGGCGGGGTCAGACCTGGTCGTCCGCCAGTTCCGCCACGCCCGTGATGCGGTGCAGCGGATACGTGCGGACCTCGTCGGCCGTGTGGTCGTAGCCGGTGACGAAGCCGCCCTCGACGCGGACGGGCGCGATGACGCGCTGGCTGGCGGCCCCGTCGGCGTTCACGTAGCCGATCCAGACGGCGGAGCCGGTCATCGCGGCGGCCTGCACGGTGGCGAGGGTCTCGGCGGCGGAAGTACGGGGGAGGGTGCCGGCGGCCGTCGCCGCCGCGGGCTCCTTGCGCACCGCCGTCGCCGCCCGGTCGCCGGCGCGGATCGCCTTCACGGCCGCGCCGAGGAGGGTGGTGTCGGGCGCGGGCGGGCCGTCGGGCACCGGCACCGGGGCCGTACGGGCGCCGGTGCGGTAGGCGTCCGCGCGGGTGATGAGGACGTCGCCGTCGGCGGACTCGGCGGCCGGGGCGTACCCCATCGAACGCAGCCCGGCGAGCAGTGAGGCCGGGTCGGCCTGGGCCGCGAGCACCGTCGGGGCGAGGCGGCGCAGGCCCAGGGCCGCGGAACGCCGGTCGGCCAGGATCTCGCCGAGGACCGTGTCGTCGTCGCAGCGCAGGTACGCCGACGCGGCCCCGACCTTCAGGTGGCCGTGCCGCCGCGCCACGTCGTCGATCAGGTACGCGAGCGGCTGCGGCACCGGCGTACGG
Organism: Streptomyces sp. NPDC056361; assembly: GCF_042262805.1. Lineage (NCBI taxonomy): Bacteria > Bacillati > Actinomycetota > Actinomycetes > Kitasatosporales > Streptomycetaceae > Streptomyces > Streptomyces sp. NPDC056361. The sequence goes on along the minus strand of NZ_JBHJQI010000060.1, from coordinate 39,030 downwards.
GAGTGCGCGGCGAGGAAAGAGTGCAGGTCGGACGCGGTCTGCCCGGAATCGAGCGCCCGCCGCACGGAGCCGGGCGTGAACCGGTAGACCGTGGCGCCACCCTTCGACTCCACGTCCGCGAGGACCGACAGCGCGTCGGCGAGCGGACGCCGCAGCGGGCCCGGCGCGACGGCCGTCAGGTCGGCCTGCAGCAGGACGTCGTCGACGGCCTCCGGCAGCAGCGGCGCGAGCAGGGTCGCCGCCCGCGCGGCGGCCACCGCAAGCTCGACCCCGCCGCCGTGGTCGGCGAGCGACGCGGCCTCCGCGAGCGGCAGGTTCAGCAGCGCCCGGGCGGGCGCCGACAGGGCGCCGCGGCCGGTCAGCCCGAGGAGCTCGGCCTCGGCGAGCGTCCAGCGCGCGAGCCGCGACCGCAGATCGGCGGGCGCCTGCGGGCCCGGCCCGCCGTCCGCCGTGTCGTGCGCGCCGGCCGCCGGGCGCGGCGGGCCGACGGCGGCGGCCGGGGCCGACGGGCCCCCGCCCCGCAGCGGACGCTCCCAGCGGAGCCGGGCGAACAGCGACTCGGCGTCGGCGGCGGAGCCCGGCGGGAGCGTCGCGAGGAGTTCGAGGACCCGGTGCCTGACCTCGGGCGCGGCCGCGCGGTCCAGGTCGGGGCCGAGGGCGGCGAGGGTCCGGCCCTTGGCGTCCTGGTCGCCGATCAGGCCGGGCGTGCGGGTCGCGGTGAGCCAGGGCGCGACGAGCCGCGCCCAGCGCTCGGCGGGCGGCAGGTCGAGCCAGTCGTCGTAGGCGGGCGTCGGCGCGTACCGCTCGTCGGCCTCGCCGTCCGAGGCGAGCAGCCCCGCGCCGAAGCCGAGCTCCAGCCAGAACGCGGTGGTCTCCTCCGTGACGTCCAGGGCCGCCGCGGTCCGCTTGAGGTCCCGCACGGCGAGCCCGCCCGCGCGCAGCACCTGCGGGCCGCCCTGGTCCCAGGACTTCAGCAGCTCCTCGACGGTCGCGAGCGCCGCGTGCGCCTGCCCGGCGGCGGCGCTGTCCACCACCTGTGGACGGTACTCGCGCAGCACCACCGGCTGCGGCGCCAGCGGCTCCGGCGCCCGGTGCGCCCGCCCGCCCCGCAGGTGCAGCGCCACCTCGCGCGGCAGCACCATCGTCCGCGGCGACACCGGGAGCAGCAGCCCCCGGTCGCGCAGCCAGCGGACCGGCGGCGCCGGGTTCGCCGTCACCTCGCCGTACGGCGGACCCCACACCAGCCGGTCGAGCACCGTCAGCGCCTCCGGAGCCGCCGTGTCCAGCAGCTCGCCCATCCGCGCCCGGTCGGTGAACAGCGCCGTGAGGGCCGCCACCGCCGACACCGGATCGTGCGTCGAGATCAGCCCGGCCGCCGCGATGATCTCCTGCACCCGCCCCGGCGACATCCCGGCCGTCGCCTCCGCGACCGTGGGCCCGAGCCCCGTCGGCGACGGATGCTGCGCCGACGGCGCGAGCAGCTCCCGCGCCGTCCGCACCAGCCGCAGCCGGTCGTCCTCGCCCCACACCAGCGCCTGCTCGCGCAGCAGCGCCACCGCACCCGGCAGCGCCGCCTCGATCTCCGCGTCGCCCTCGTCGCCGGTGAGCAGCCCCAGCAGCACGGGGTACGGGGCCGGGTCCGGAGCCACCGCGAGCGCTTCGGCCGTCTGGAGGGCGAACCGGTCGAGCCGCTCCAGGGCCCGCACCACCGAGCCGCGCGTCCCGGCCCGCGTCGCCAGCTGCGTCAGGTCGTTCGGGACCGGGTTCAGCAGGTCCGGCCGGGCACGCAGCAGCGCGGCCAAGCCGTCGTCGCCCCGCGCCCGCAGCGCCTCCGCGAGCGTGCGCGGTGCCCCGCCGGTGCCAGTTGCCTCGGCCACGTGCGCCTCCCGGTCGAGCTCACCGATCCCCATCCGCCCCACGTTAGCCCCAATCCGTACGCCTGAGCCCGCAGCGCAGGCGCTAACGTCGGCCCCGTACCGGGCGAACCGGCCGTGGAGGGGGCACCGTGGGCATCGAGAGCGACCAGCTGGTCTACGACTATCTGAGCCGGGTCGGCGACCTGGCCCAGCAGCAGCACCTCCCCGCGAGCGACCGCATGCGGCTCGTCTCCGGCCTCCGCGACGAGATCGACCGCCGCCGCGCCACCCACGGCGAGGAGAGCCCCGCCGCCGTCCGCGCCCTCCTCGGCTCCCTCGGCACCCCCGACGAGGTCGTCGACCGCGCCGGCTCCCCGACCGCCCGCCCTGCCGATCGCCCGGTCCCCAGGCCCCGCCCGGCGGACGACGAGGAAACGGGCGCGGACCGTACCGACGACGGCCGGCGGGAAGGGGGAGCCCGAGGCACCGCCCCCGGCACCCGCCCCACCCCCACCCCCCGCCCCGGCACCGGCCCCGGCCCCGGCCCCGGCAGGGCGAAGAAGGACTGGTGGCAGAAGGAAGCCTCTGCCGCCACCGACGACGACGAACCGCCGGTCTTCGCCGGCGGGATCGAGCGACCGGACCTCTTCGCGCCGCCCCGGGAGCACGAGGAGGAGACCGACCAGGCGGCCGGGGAGCCCGCTCCGGAAAAGCGCCGCCGCCTCGCCCGCATCCTCCGACTCCGCAAGGGCACCGCGCCCGGCCCCGCCGCCGAGGAGGAGCCGGACACCGGGGAGGAGCCGGCCACCGGGGACGGGACGGCCGCACGACCCCGTATCCGCCTCGGTAACCCGTTCGTCCTGCTCGCCGCGCTGCTCCTGCTCGGCGGGGCGCTCTTCGGCTCCCTCCTCGCGCTCGCCGCCGGCTGGCTCCTCGCCTACGCCTCCCGCCGCCTGACGCCCACCGAAGCCAAGACCGCCGTCCTGGTCATCCCCGGCCTCGCCGCCACCACCGGCGCCGTCTGGCTCTGGGGCCGCATCGGCGGCCGCTGGGGCGCCCCCGTGGCCCAAGGCGGCGAAGCACTCGGCGCCGCGATCTCCGAAACCTGGCCCTGGACCCTCAAAAGCGCCGCAGTCGCCTCCGCGCTGTTCCTCCTCTGGCGCTCCCGCCGACACTGACGCCCGGGATCCCGGGCCGCGGACAGCGGCCCGGGGCGCCCGGCGAATCTCCGGGCCTCTGGCTCCGGCCTCCGGGCCTCTGGCTCCGGCCCCGGCCCCGGCCCCGGCCCCCGAGCCTGGCCCGGGCCCCACCGACCCCACCGACCCCACCGGCCCCATGGGCCGCTCTGTCCCCCAGCCCTACACGACGGCGGCGGCGGCGTCCTCCCCCCGCTCGTCCGCATGCCACGGCGTCCCCGGGACCACCAGGGGTGAGCCCGTCACCGGGTCGGGGACGACGACGGATTCCAGGCCGAAGACGTCACGGACGAGGTCGGCCGTGACGATCTGCTCGGGTGGGCCCTCGGCGACGACTCGGCCGGCCTTCATGGCGATGAGGTGGTCGGCGTAGCGGGCGGCTTGGTTGAGGTCGTGGAGGACGAGGACGATCGTGCGGCCGCGGAGGCGGTTGAGGCGGCGGACCAGGTCGAGGACTTCGACCTGGTGGGAGATGTCGAGGTAGGTGGTGGGCTCGTCGAGGAGGAGGAGGTCGGTCTCCTGGGCGAGGGCCATGGCGATCCACACGCGCTGGCGCTGGCCGCCGGACAGTTCGTCGACGGACCGGTCGGCGAGGGCGGTGACGTCCGTACGGGCCATGGCGTCCACGACGGCCCGCTCGTCCTCCTCGGACCACTGCTTCCACCAGGCCTGGTGGGGCTGCCGGCCGCGGGAGACGAGGTCGGCGACGGTGATCGCCTCGGGGGCGACCGGCGTCTGCGGCAGCAGGCCGATGGAGCGGGCGATGCGCTTGGTGGGGAGTTTCGCCAGCTCCTCGCCGTCGAGGAGGACCGCGCCGCCCGCCGGTTTGAGGAGTCGGCCGAGCGCCCGCAGGGTGGTCGACTTGCCGCAGGCGTTGGGGCCGACGATCACGGTCACCCGGCCGTCGGGGATCGCCAGGTCGAGCGCGTCGACGACGGTCCGGTCCTCGTAGGCGAGCGTCAGCCCGCGCGCGGTCAGCCTGCTGCTCACGCGTTACCTCCTGCGGTACGGCTCCGGACGATGAGCCAGATCAGATACGGGGCGCCGACCGCCGCCGTGAGGACGCCCACGGGCAGTTCGACGGGGGAGAACAGCCGCCGGCCGAGCAGGTCGGCGACGACCACGACCACCGCGCCCGTGAGCGCGGAGCAGAGCAGCGGGATCTGCGCCGTCCGCGTCATGCGGCGGGCGATCTGCGGGGCGAGCAGGGCCACGAAGTCGACCGGCCCGGCGACGCCCGTCGCCACCGACGCGAGGACGACGCCGACGGCCACGAGCCCGAGCCGGACGCGTCCGAGCCGTACGCCGAGCGCGGTCGCCGTGGAGTCGTCCAGGGACACGGTCCGCTGCGCGCGGGCCGCCCACAGCACGGCGGGCAGCATCAGGAGCAGCGTCCAGCGGATCGGGGCGGACTCGTCCCAGCCGCGTCCGTTGAGGGAGCCCGTCATCCAGATCTGGGCCTGCTGGGCGACGAGGTAGTCGCCCTTGGTCATGAAGAGGGTGATCAGGGACCGCAGCGCGATGGCGAAGCCGATGCCGATGAGGACGAACCGGGTCGCGTGCAGTCCGCCGCGCCAGGCGAACACGTACACGAGCGCGGCGGCGAGGACACCGCCCGCGATCGACAGGTACGGCAGGACGGCGTACGAGGTGAGGCCGAAGGTCATCGCGGCGACCGTGACGGCCCCCGCGCCCTGGCTGATGCCGATGATGTCGGGGCTGGCGAGCGGATTGCGCGCCACGGTCTGGATGAGGGCCCCCGCGATCCCGAAGGCCGCGCCGACGGCGAGGGCGACGACCAGCCGCGGCTCGCGCAGCTCCTCCACCACGAACGCGGACGGCGACGCCTGCCCGAGGAGGATCCGTACGACCTCCGAGGGGTCGACGAACCGCTCGCCGACGCAGAGGTACGCCACCGAGGCCGCCGCGAGCAGCACCAGCAGGCCCGCGGCGACGGCCGCCGAGCGCCGGTGGACGAGGAACGAGCCCTTCCCGGCGCGCACCAGCGCGTACCCGGCGGGACGGACACCGGCGCGGGTCCCGGAGCGGGCGCCGGAAGAGGCCGTGGAGGCGGGCGCGGTCATGCCGGCACCGCCTTCCGGCGGACCAGGGTCACCAGGAAGGGCACACCGATCAGGGCCGTCATCACGCCGGCGGGGATCTCTCCGGGAGGGAACACGATCCGGCCGACGACGTCGGCCACGAGCAGCATCACCGGGCCGATGAGCGCGGCCATCGGCAGCACCCAGCGGTGGTCGGAGCCGACCACGGCCCGCGCGATGTGCGGGACGGCGAGGCCGACGAAGGCGACGGGCCCGGCGGCGGCCACGGCGGCGCCGGTGAGGACGGTCGCGCCGAGCCCGCCGACGATCCGGACGGTCGCGACCCGCTGCCCGAGGCCCTTGGCGACGTCCTCGCCGAGCGCCAGCGCGTCGAGGCCGCGCGCCACGGACAGCACGAGGACCGCGCCGAGGAGCAGGAAGGGCCAGACGCGGGCCGTGATCTCGGCGTCGCGGCCGTCGAGGGAGCCGATCTGCCAGAACCGGAACTCGTCGAGCGCCGACGCCCGGGTGGTGAGGACACCGGTGGTCACGGACAGCAGCAGCGCGTTGATCGCGGCCCCGCCGAGCGCCAGCTTCACCGGCGTCGCGCCGCCGCGCCCGCCGGACGCGATGGCGTAGACGGCCACGGAGGCGAGCGCGGCGCCGGCGAACGCGAACCACACGTACCCGCCGATCCCGTGCACGCCGAAGAAGGCGATGGCGAGCACCACGGCCACCGACGAGCCCTGGCTGATGCCGAGGATGCCGGGGTCGGCGATCGGATTGCGGGTGATGCCCTGGAGGGCGGTGCCGGCGAGCGCGAGCGCCGCGCCGACCATCAGGCCGATGACGGTACGGGGCACCCGGAGCTGTCGTACGACCTCGGCGTCGGGGCTCGTCCCGCCGTGCAGCAGGGCGTCGAACACGGTCGAGGGGGCGATGGCGCGGGCCCCGACGGTGAGGCTGAGGAGCACGGCGACGAGCAGGGCGACGACGGCCGCCGAGGTCGCGAGGACCCGTCTGGAGGGGAATGCGGCGGACATGGGGGACCCATCGGGGGGGAGAACAGGTTCGGTAAGGCTTGGCTTAGTGTAAGCAGCACCCATATTCGAACACCCCGGGCCGGAAGTCCTCCAGAATGGCCCCATGACCCACGCGCCCGAGACACCGCTCACCGTCGGCTTCGACCTCGACCTGACCCTGCTCGACACCCGCCCGGGCATCAAGGCTGCCTACGTCGCCTTCGCCGCCGAGACGGGCGTCCCGATCGACGCCGACCTGGTCGTGAGCCGCCTCGGCCCGCCCCTCGAACAGGAGATGGCGCACTGGTTCCCCGCGGACCAGGTCACCGAGATGACCGCCCGCTACCGCGCCCTGTACCCCTCGTACGCGATCGAGCCCACGGTCCCCATGCCGGGCGCGCGGGACGCCATCGACGCCGTCCGCGAGGCGGGCGGCCGCACCATCGTCGTCACCGCGAAGAACGGCCCGCACGCCGAACTGCACCTCGAGCACCTCGGCATCGAGCCCGACGCGGTCGTCGGCGGCCTCTGGGCCGAGGGCAAGGCGGAGGCGCTGCGCGCCCACGGCGCCCGGGTCTACGTCGGCGACCACGTCGGCGACGTCCGCGGCGCGGCCACCGCCGGCGCCGTCTCGGTGGCCGTGGCCACCGGCCCCTGCAGCCCCGACGAGCTCCGCGAGGCCGGTGCCGACGTGGTCCTCACGGACCTGACGGACTTCCGTGCCTGGTGGGACGCCTACCGCGGCTGAGCCGCCGAGGCCGAGGACTCCCGGGCCTGCCGCCGCTGTGCGGCGATCGACCGCAGCACCCCGGCGGCGGCGACGGCGAATCCGACGCCCATCAGCATCGAGACCGTGTAGGCCACGGTGGGGAACGGGTCGCTCCCCAGGAACAGCGGAGCCACCGTGACCAGCGTCGCTACCGCGCCGATCGCGAACAGCACGACACCGGCCTTGACGAGTCCGTCACCGGGGGCACTGTCGTTCACCGGCACGGCGGGGGTTTCACTACGCATCCCGTCAGGGTAGTTCCCAGGCCGGAGGAACACTCCGGCGACGTCGTGTCGACGGTCCCCGGAGCACTAGCCTTGGCGTCGGCGGGTCGGGCGACCCGCCGTTTGCCATCCCCAGCGACGAGTACGAGGACGAGGACAGACGTGCCTACCGGCAAGGTCAAATGGTTCAACAGCGAGAAGGGCTTCGGCTTTCTCTCCCGCGACGACGGCGGCGACGTCTTCGTCCACTCGTCGGTGCTCCCTGCCGGAGTCGACGCCCTGAAGCCGGGGCAACGGGTGGAGTTCGGGGTGGTCGCCGGTCAGCGCGGCGACCAGGCGCTGTCCGTCGCCATCCTCGACCCGACCCCGTCGGTCGCCGCGGCACAGCGCCGCAAGCCCGACGAACTGGCGTCCATCGTGCAGGACCTGACGACGCTCCTGGAGAACATCACGCCCGCCCTGGAGCGTGGCCGCTACCCCGAGAAGACCCAGGGCAAGAAGATCGCCGGCCTGCTCCGCGCGGTGGCGGACCAGCTCGACGTGTAGGCCCCCGCGGACCCGGCTCGACGTCCGGGTCCGACGTCCGGGTCCCTACGGGAACGACAGCGCGTCCGGCGCGAGGGGCGGTACGAGCCCCTCCGCCGCGGCGCGGGTGAGCAGCCCGCGGACCGCCGCGTAGCCGTGCTCGCCCAGGTCCGCGGTGAACTCGTTGACGTACAGACCGATGTGCTGGTCGGCGACCTTCGGGTCCATCTCCTGGGCGTGCTCCAGGACGTACGGACGCGAGGCCTCCGGGTCGTCCCAGGCCATCCGCACGGACGTGCGGGCGGCCTCGGCGAGCCGTTCCAGGGTCTCCGCGCCGAGGGAGCGGCGGGCGACGATCGCGCCGAGCGGGATCGGCAGCCCGGTCGTCGACTCCCAGTGCTCGCCCATGTCGGCGAGGCAGTGCAGGCCGTAGCCCTTGTAGGTGAAGCGGGCCTCGTGGATGACGAGCCCCGCGTCGACCCGGCCGTCGCGGACGGCGGGCATGATCTCGTGGAACGGCATCACGACGACGTTCCCGACCCCGCCCGGCACGGACTCGGCCGCCCACAGCCGGAACAGCAGGTACGCCGTCGAGCGCTCGCTCGGCACCGCGACCGTCTTCCCCGCGAGGTCCGCGCCCGACCCGGCCTCCCGGGTGAGGACGAGCGGCCCGCAGCCCCGGCCGAGGGCCCCGCCGCACGGCAGCAGCGCGTACTCGTCGAGGATCCACGGCAGCACGGCGTACGACACCTTCAGGACGTCGTGGTCGTCGGTGCCGCCCTCCGCCCAGCCGTTGGTGACGTCGATGTCGGCGAACGTCACGTCCAGCCGGGGCGCGTCGGCGACACGGCCGTGCGCCCACGCGTCGAAGACGAACGTGTCGTTCGGGCAGGGCGAGTAGGCGATCTTCAGCTTGGTCACGACGGCTCCACGAAGACGGTGCTGAGCAGCGCGAAGGCACCCCGGAGCGCGCCCAGGGCCTCCCCGATGCGCCAGGCGGCGCGGTCGCGCGGCCCGACGGCGTTCGACACGGCCCGGATCTCCACGACGGGCACGCCGTACGCGGCGGCGGCCTCGGCGACGCCGAAGCCCTCCATGGCCTCCGCGGCCGCCCCCGGGTGCCGTCCGGCGAGCTCGGCGGCGCGCCCCGCGGTACCGGTGACGGTGGAGACGGTGAGGACGGGCCCCACGGTGTGCGCCAGGCCCCCGGCGCCCAGGGCGGCGGAGAGCCGGCCGGTCAGGGCCTTTGCCACGGGGTGCGCGGACCGCCCGAAGCCGAGCTCCTCGACGGTCAGGTACCCGTCGGGCGTCTGGGCCCCGAGGTCCGCCGCGACGACGGAATCGGAGACCACGACGGTCCCGATCGGTGCCACGGGCGGGAAGCCGCCGGCGATCCCGGCGGAGACGACGAGGTCGTAGCCGCCGCCCGCGAACCCGGGTGCCGCGCACGCCAGGGCCGTTCCCGTCGCGGCGGCGACGGCGGCGGGGCCGACCCCGCCGGTCAGGACGTCGGCGCGGACGGCGCCGTCGGTGTGACGGCGCAGGGCGAAGCCCCCCGGCAGCGGGAGGTGCTCAGGGCCGTCGAGTCCGCTCAGGCCGAGCCCGGCGGAGACGGAGTCCGCCTCCGCCGCCACGGCCGTCACGATCAGGATCCGGTGGACCACCGGCGGATCAGGATTCCTTCTTCAGCTGGAAGTGCCAGATGCCCGTGAGCGTCTTGCCGGTGTTCTCGACGATGGTCACCTGGGTCTTGTCGGTGGGCTCGCCGGTCTGGGAGGAGAAGAAGGCGCTGGCCGGAATGGTCCGGTACGTCTTCTTGTACGGCTCCTGCTCGGCCTGCTGGCCACCGAGGAAGATCGTCCAGCCGCGGTCCGCGATCTCGGGGTCCACGCCGAAGCGGATCTTGTCGTCCGAGGCGACGGTGATGGTCTTCTCGGCCTTCTTGTTGAGGCACTGCTGGATCTGCGACTCCTTGATGGGGTCGCCGTTGTTGTAGCAGGCGGCCTCGGAGTGGACCGATTCGGTCCCGACCGTCAGGGTCGCGAGCGGAGTCGGCTTGTCGCAGGCGGAGAGTACGAGGAGCCCGGCGGAGACGGCCCCGAGGGCGACGGCGGCCCGGCGGCGCGAGCCGGAGAAGAACGCAACGGTCATGAGCCGAAGGCTATCGGGCCGCCGCGCCCGCGCCACGCGGGGGTACGGCGTGCCGCCTCCCGGTACCCCTCCGGACCCGCCACCCGGACCGTACGGCCCGCGGAGGGGGCGCCGCCCGGCCCCCGCAGCCCCGGCTACGCCACCCGCGCCTTGGGGCGGCCCTTGGGGCCGGAGCGGCGGCGGGCGGCGCCGAGGAGGCCGCGGACCGCGAGGAGCGCGCCCACGGCGAGGATGCCTGCCGCGACGGCCATGCCGAGGGTGCCGTTCAGGGGCAGGGCGATGCCGATGCCGCCGCCCACCACCCACGCCATCTGCAGCGCCGTCTCGGAGCGCGCGAACGCGGACGTCCGCACCACCTCCGGCACGTCCCGCTGGATCAGCGCGTCCAGGGACAGCTTCGACAGGGCCTGGGTGAGGCCCGCGACCGCGGTGAGGACGGCGACCATCAGGCCGCCGAAGAAGATCGCCGCGCAGATCGCCGTACCGAGCACGATGCTGATCATGGTGGCGATGATCACTTCAGGGCCGTGGCCCCGGTCCCTGAGCAGCGAGCCCGCCGCCGTGCCGCACGCGTTCCCGACGCCCGCCGCGACGCCCACGATCCCGAGCGAGACGGCCGCGCTCTGCCCCGAGAGCGGATGCTCCCGCAGCAGGAACGCCAGGAAGAAGATCAGGAAACCCGACAGCATGCGCTGCGCCGCGTTCGCCTCCAGGCCGTGCAGCACCGACGGGCCGACCGTCCGCAGGCTCGGCTTCCGCTCGCCGTGCGTCAGCAGGTGCGCCCGCCGCTCACCCTTCGCCGAGTCCACCTTCGGCGGCATCCGCAGCGCCCAGAACGCCCCGAGCAGGAACAGCGCGCACGCCCCGTACAGCGGCCAGCCGGGACCGATCAGCTGGAGCCCCGCCCCGATGGGCGCGGCGATGCCGGTGGCGAGCAGCCCGGCGAGGGTGACCCGCGAGTTCGCCTTCACCAGCGAGAAGTTCGGCGGCAGCAGCCGCGGCACCACCGCGCTGCGCACCACCCCGTACGCCTTCGACGCCACGAGGACGCCGAGCGCCGCCGGATAGAGCTCGAGGCCGCCGGTCGCCACCGCCCCCGACATCATGATCGCGAGCACCGCCCGGGTCAGCATCGCGCCGGCCATCGCGGCGCGCCGGCCGTGCGGGAGGCGGTCCAGGAGCGGTCCGATCACCGGCGCGAGGAGCGTGAAGGGGGCCATCGTGACGGCGAGGTAGAGGGCGACCCGGCCGCGGGCCTCGTCCGTGGGCACCGAGAAGAAGACCGTCGACGCGAGGGCCACGGTGATCATGACGTCCCCGGCGCCGTTCACGGCGTGCAGCTCGATCAGCTTCCCGAGCCCCGACTCGCCCGCGCCGTGCGCGTGCGTGGCCTTCCGGATGCCCCTCGCCGTCCCCGTGAACGGCAGATGGAGGGCACGCCCGATCGCCCGGCCCGCTCGGCGGAGCGGTCCGGCATGATCTTCGGATCGTGCGGGAGACCGTGCGGCTGCCACTCCGTCATAGTGCCCCACGCGCACCCCGGACGAACCGTGCCACGACGGCGAAGACCCCACGGACCCCCCTCGAACGGCACGTCCCACCCGTGCCGGGCGGCCGCGATCAGGGCCGTACCGGGCCCGCGAAATCGGCCGGAACCCCGGTCGGAAACCGGTCGGAACCCGGCCGAACGGGGGTCGGCGACCGTCCGCGATCCGGGCCGTACGGGGTCGGTGACGGTCCGCGAACGGGGTCGCGCGCGCCGCTCCGGCCGTCCGCGATCCGGGCCACTTGGGACGGGCAGGTGGGCGGAGGCCCGCGAACGGGGTAGCGTGCGTAGCGCGTCACCGGCGGAAGCTCTCGGCCGCGCGCCTCTTCGGCATCCCGCAGAATGGATGACGATAGGTGTGCCCGAGACACGCGAGACAAGTCGGGTGCGCGGACGTCGATGCGGCCCACAGGTCCGCTCCGCCCGCCGCCCGTGGCTTCGCTCCCGCCCCTCGGCCGGCGCACCCGTGAGACGGCGTAGGAGAGAAGCGAGACCTGTGAGTGCTGCGACGACGCGAAGCGGTACCCCGCGTACCCCGCGAGCCACGCGTACCCCCGACCGCCTGTGCGTCGAGGCAGTAGACCTCGCGCGAGAGGCCGCCGAGGAGGCGGCCGCGCCCGGCATCGTCGGCGCGCACGTCGAAGTGGTCGCGGAGGGCGACCGGGTCGTCACGCACTACTTCGAGTCCAAGGAACCCGGCTACCGGGGCTGGCGCTGGGCCGTGACGGTCACCCGCGCCTCCCGCGCCAAGAACGTCACCCTCGACGAAACCGTCCTGCTGCCCGGCTCCGAAGCCCTCCTCGCCCCCGAGTGGGTGCCGTGGAGCGAGCGGCTGCGCCCCGGCGACATGGGCCCCGGCGACCTCCTGCCCACCGAGCAGGACGACCTGCGCCTGGAGCCCGGCTACTCCGGCGAGGACGCGCCGCCGCCGAACTCCGCGGTCTCGGAGGAGCTGGCGGACCACCTCGACGCCGAGGACGCCGAGATCGTCACCCGCACCCCCTCGCGGGGCGCCATCGCCGCGGTCGCCGAAGAGCTCGGCATGCGCCGCGCCCGGGTCCTGTCCCGCTACGGCCTGCACATGGCCGCCGACCGCTGGGACGAGGCCTTCGGCGCCAAGACGCCCATGGCCCAGGCCGCCCCCGCCTCCTGTGAGTCCTGCGCCTTCCTGGTGCCGCTGGCCGGCTCCCTGAAGCAGGCCTTCGGCCTCTGCGCCAACGAGTTCTCCCCCGCGGACGGCCGCGTCGTCTCCCTCGCCTACGGCTGCGGAGGCCACTCGGAGGCCGCGATCATGCCGAAGCCCCCGCGCCCCGCGCCCCCGGTCCTCGACTCCATGGCCGCCGACGCCTTCCCCCTCCGTCCCGCCAAGGACTCCGGCTCCACCACCGAACCGGACGCCGCGTCCGAGGACCTCGGCCACTCGTAAGGGGTGTCCTGCCGATCGGGCCGGGCACGCGAGGCCTGATCGGCACCCCCGGCGCCCGTACGGGCTTCCCCCGGACGCGCTTCCGCGCGCCCCGGGGCCCGGACGTGCCCCGGCGTTCGGGGCGGGGCGGAGCGCGGTACCTTCGGGCCCCGGACCTTCGGGTCCGGCACCACCGCCCGCAGCACCGCCCCGCAGAGTGGAGTCAGACGTGAGCGTCAGCGTCCGGACGACGACCGACGGAACCGACCCCTTCGGCACCGCACGGCTGCGGCGGGGCGTGCTCGACGCCTGGGGCGCCTCACCCGCCCGGTTCCGCGAGGACGCCAACGCCGAGGAGGACCTCGCACTCGGCGGCTACCGCGACCGGCTCGTCGTCGAACTCGCCCAGAACGCCGCCGACGCCGCCCACCGCGCCGGCGTCACCGGCCGCCTCCGCCTCACCCTGCACCCGGCCGACCACGAGGGCCCCGCCGTCCTCGCCGCCGCCAACACCGGCGCCCCGCTGGACGCGACGGGCGCCGAGTCGCTGTCGACGCTCCGCGCCTCCGCCAAGCGCGACCAGGGCGGGCCGGACGGACAGGGCGCCGTCGGCCGCTTCGGCGTCGGCTTCGCCGCCGTCCTCGCGGTCAGCGACGAGCCCGCCGTCCTCGGCCGCCACGGCGGCGTCCGCTGGTCCCTCGCGGAAGCCCGCGAACTGGCCGCCGAAGCCGCCCGGTACAGCCCGGGCCTCGGCGACGAACTCCGCCGCCGCGACGGCCACGTACCCCTCCTGCGGCTCCCGCTGCCCGCCGAGGGCACCGCCCCCGACGGCTACGACACCGTCGTCGTCCTCCCGCTGCGCGACACCGCCGCCCAGGACCTCGCCGAACGCCTCCTCGACTCCGTCGACGACGCCCTGCTCCTCACGCTCCCCGGCCTCGCCGAGATCGTCGTCGAGACGACCGAGGGCGTACGGACCCTCCGCCGCTCCGAGGACGACGGCTACGTCCGCATCGACGACACCGCCACCGGCACCCACCGCTGGCGGACCGTCTCCCACGCCGGCCCGATCGACGCCGAACTCCTCAAGGACCGCCCGGTCGAGGAACGCCTCCGCCCCCACTGGACCGTCACCTGGGCCGTACCCGTCGACGGCGAAGGGGCCCCGCGCTACCCCCGCACCACCCCCGTCGTGCACGCCCCCACGCCCACCGACGAACCCCTCGGCATCCCCGCCCTCCTCATCGCCTCCCTGCCGCTCGACACCGCCCGCCGCCACCCCGCGCCGGGCCCGCTCACCGACTTCCTGGTGCAGCGCGCGGCCGACGCGTACGCCGAACTCCTCGCCGCGTGGCACCCGGTGACGACCGCGACCCTCGACCTCGTCCCCGGCCCGCTCGGCAAGGGCCCCCTCGACGGGGCCCTGCGCGAGGCGATCCTCGACCGGCTGCCGAGGGTCGCGTTCCTCGCCCCCGCCGCCCCCTCCGAGGAGCTGCCCGCGCTCCGCCCCATCGAGGCCGAGGTCGCCGAAGGCGCCGGAGCCGACACCGTCGCCGTCCTCGCCGAGGTCTTCCCGACCCTCCTCCCGGCGGGCCTCGAACGCCGGCCCGAACTCCGCACCCTCGGCATCGGCCGCGTCCCCCTCACCGAGGCCATCGACCGGCTCGCCGGCGTCGACCGGGCCCCGACCTGGTGGTGGCGCCTCTACGACTCCCTCGCCGGCGTCGACCCCGACCGCCTCACCGGCCTCCCCGTACCGCTCGCGGACACCGCCGACGACCTCCGCGTCCGCACCACCATCGGCCCCCGCCAGGTCCTCCTCCCGCAGGACCGCACCCCCGCCGAACTCACCCGCCTCGGCCTCAAGGTCGCCCACCCCGAGGCCGCCCACCCGCTCCTGGAGAAGCTCGGCGCCCTCCCCGCCACGCCCCGCGCGGTCCTGACGACCCCGCAGGTACGGGCGGCCGTCGCGGCCTCCCTCGACGCGGGCGAGATCTGGGACGAGGACGCCGACACCCTCGACGCCGAGGAACTCGCCGACACGGTCCTCGCCCTCGTCCGGGACGCCGAACTCGACCCCGGCGACGAGCCCTGGCTCGGCGCGCTCGCCCTCCCCGACGAGGACGGCGAACTCTCCCCGGCCGGCGAACTCGTCCTCCCCGGCTCCCCCTTCGCCGCCGTCATGCGCCCCGACGAACTCGCCTACGTCGACACCGAACTGGCCGCCCGCTGGGGCGAGCGCCCGCTCGCCGCCTGCGGTGTCCTCGCCACCTTCGCCCTGGTCCGCGCGACCGACCTCGTCCTCGACCCCGACGAGGTCGAACCCCGCGAGGGCGACTACCCCGAACCCGACGACGCCGGCCTCCTCGACGCCGTCGACGTGTGGTGCGAGGACGTCCTCGACCGGCTGCCCGCCACCCCGGTGCCGCCGGTCGCCACCGAGATCGTCGCCGTACGCGACCTCGACCTCGTCGACGACGACTGCTGGCCCATGGCCCTCGCGCTCCTCGCGCAGCCGCCCCTCCGCGACGCCCTCACCCAGCCCGTCCGCGTCCTCCTGCCGGACGGCACCACCGAGACCGTCCGCCCCTACACCGCCTGGTGGCTCCGCGACCACCCCGTCCTCGACGGCCGCCGCCCCGCCGGACTCCGCGCCGAGGGCTCCGACCCCCTCCTCGCCGGGCTCTACGACTCCGCCGACGCGACCGGCTTCGACGACGAGCAGGTCCTCCGCGCCCTCGGCGTCCGCACCTCCGTCGCCGCCCTCCTCGACGAACCCGGCGGCGCCGCCGAACTCCTCACCCGCCTGGCGGACCCCTCCCGCGAGGTCACCGCCGTCCAGCTCCACGCCCTCTACACCGCGCTCGCCGACCTCGACCCCGAGCAGGTCACCCTCCCCGACGAGCTCCGCGCCGTCGTCGACGGCGCCCTCGTCGTCGTCGACGCCGCCGACGCCCTCGTCGCCGACGCCCCCGACCTCCTCCCGCTCACCGCCGGCACCCCCCTGCTCCCCGTCTCCCCGTCCCGCGCCGCCGACCTCGCGGACCTCTTCCAGGTCCGCCGCCTCAGCGAGGCCGTCGAAGCCGAGGTCACCACCGTCGGCGAGGAACACGACGTCCCTCCGTCCGTCCACGCCCTCCTCGGCCCCGCCACCCCCGCCTCCTACATCGAGCACGACGAACTCCGCGCCGCCGGCGTCGAACTCGACTGGCGCCACACCCCCGACGGCGTCCTCCACGCCTCCACCCTCGAAGGCGTCGCCGCCGGCCTCTCCTGGGCCGCCGGCCAATGGCCCCGCCGCTTCGAAGTGGCCGCCCTCCTCGAAGACCCCTCCCGCACCACGGAACTGGCCAGGGACCGCTGGTTCGACTGACCCGGCGGCCCCCGAGGCCTACCCCGACGTCAGGCGGGGAACCTGCGGTCCACCCAGCGCCAGGCGATTTCGAGGAGGGTGGCGCCGGCCGCGGCGACGGCGACGGCGGTCCAGGGCATGGTGACGCCGACGAGTTTGAGGGCGAAGAAGTCCTGGAGCCAGGGGACGACGAGGACGAGCAGGAAGGCGCCGGCCATGGTGGCGACGAGGGTGAGGCGCCAGAGGGTGTAGGGGCGGGCGATGATCGCGAGGACCCACATGGAGACGAGGAAGAGGGTGAGGGTGGCGGCGCTCGTCTCGGCCTCCAGGGCGCCCGGGCCGCTGTAGTGGTGGCGGGCGAGGAGGTAGGTGGTGAAGGTGGCGGCGGCGGCGATGACGCCGCCGGGGATGGCGTACCGCATGACGCGCCGGACGAAGTGCGGTTTGGCGCGCTCCTTGTTGGGGGCGAGGGCGAGGAAGAAGGCGGGGACGCCGATGGTGAGGGTGGAGAGGAGGGTGAGGTGGCGGGGGAGGAAGGGGTACTCGACCTGGGAGCAGACGACCAGGACCGCCAGGAGGACCGAGTAGACCGTCTTGGTGAGGAAGAGGGTGGCGACACGGGTGATGTTGCCGATGACGCGGCGGCCTTCGGCGACCACCGACGGGAGCGTGGCGAAGGAGTTGTTCAGCAGGACGATCTGGGCGACGGCCCGGGTCGCCTCCGAGCCGGAGCCCATGGAGACGCCGATGTCGGCGTCCTTGAGGGCGAGGACGTCGTTGACGCCGTCGCCGGTCATGGCGACGGTGTGGCCGCGGGACTGGAGGGCGGCGACCATGTCGCGCTTCTGCTGGGGGGAGACGCGGCCGAAGATCGCGTTCTCGTCGAGGACCTTCGCCATCTCCTCCCGGTCGGTGGGGAGGGTGCGGGCGTCCACGGTGTCCGCCGCGCCGGGCATGTCGAGCTTGCCGGCGACGGCGCCGACGGAGACCGCGTTGTCGCCTGAGATGACCTTGGTGGCGACGTTCTGCTCGGCGAAGTAGGCGAGGGTGTCGGCGGCGTCGGGCCGGAGTCGCTGTTCGAGGACGACGAGGGCGGTGGGGCGGGCGTCGGTGGCGACCTCGGGGGAGTCGAGCTCGTGGACCGTACGGGCGAGGAGGAGCACCCGGAGGCCCTGCTGGTTGAGGTGGTCGATCTCGGTGAGGGCGGGGTGGTCGGTCTTGAGGAGGACGTCGGGGGCGCCGAGGAGCCAGGTGGAGTTCTCGCCGTTGCCTTCGCTGAAGGCGGCGCCGCTGTACTTGCGGGCGGAGGAGAACGGCAGGCTCTCCGTGCAGCGCCATTCCACGGTGTCCGGGTAGGCGTCGATGACGGCCTGGAGGGAGGCGTTGGGGCGCGGGTCGGACTCGCCGAGGGCGCCGAGCACCTTCCGTACGTACGTCTCGTCGCCGCCGTCGAGGGTGCGGAGTTCCGTGACGTCCATGCCGCCCTCGGTGAGGGTGCCCGTCTTGTCGAGGCAGACGACGTCGACGCGGGCGAGGCCCTCGATGGCGGGCAGCTCCTGGACGAGGCACTGCTTGCGGCCGAGTCGGATCACGCCGACCGCGAAGGCCACGGAGGTGAGGAGGACGAGGCCCTCGGGGATCATCGGGACGATGCCGCCGACCGTGCGGGCGATGGCGTCCTTGAAGTTGTCGTCCTTGACGACGAGCTGGCTGATGACGAGCCCGATCGCGGTCGGGACCATCATCCACGTCACGTACTTGAGGATCGTGGAGATGCCGTTGCGCAGCTCCGAGTGGACCAGGGTGAAGCGGGACGCCTCCTCGGCGAGCTGGGCGGCGTACGCCTCGCGGCCGACTTTGGTGGCGGTGAAGGCGCCGCCACCGGCGACGACGAACGATCCGGACATCATGCGGTCGCCGGGTTTCTTCACCACCGGGTCGGCCTCGCCGGTCAGCAGGGACTCGTCGATCTCCAGGCTGTCCGCCTCGGCGACCACGCCGTCGACGACGACCTTGTCGCCGGGTCCGAGCTCGATGAGGTCGCCGAGGACGATCTCGGAGGTGGACAGCTCGGCGGCGCGGCCGTCGCGCCGGACGGTCGGTTTGGCCTCGCCGATGACGGCGAGGCCGTCGAGGGTCTTCTTGGCGCGGAGTTCCTGGACGATGCCGATGCCGGTGTTCGCGACGATGACGAAGCCGAAGAGGCTGTCCTGGATCGGCGCGACGATGAGCATGATCACCCAGAGCACGCCGATGATCGCGTTGAAGCGGGTGAAGACGTTGCCGCGGACGATGTCCGTGGTGGAGCGGGAGCTCCGCAGGGGTACGTCGTTGACCTCGCCGCGTGCGACGCGTTCGGCGACCTGGGCGGAGGTGAGCCCGGCGGGGTGGTGCACGACGGGGGGCTCCGCCGCCTCGATCCCGCCGCCGCCCGTGTCGATCTTCGCCCGCTGAGTCATGTTTTCGACGGTACGGCCGGATCCGACCGTTCACCTGCCGAGGAGGGCGAAGATCAGACCGGGGGAGGACCGGAATCGTCCCCTGGCCTTACGCGGCACCCGCCGCGGGTGGGAGTCCGTCATGCGGGGGACCCGCCGTGGGCGGGGCCCGTCTTACGCGGGGTCGTCGTCGCCGGTGGTGTGCGGTGCGTCGGTCTCCGCCGCCAGCGCCGCCGCGTGCCGCTTGATCGCCGCGTCCCGCTTCCGTACGTACCAGATGCCGATCAGGCCGAGTCCGGCGCCGGCCAGGCAGGTCCACACCCATGAGGTGAGGTCGCGGTCGGCGAACCAGCCGTAGAAGGGGACCTGGACGAGGAAGAGGGCGAACCAGAGGATCGTCCCGCCGGTGATGGTGGCGACGACGGGCCCTTCCAGGGGCTCGGGTGCCTCGTGCTTCGGTGTCCACTTCGCCATGGGCCCAGTCTAGGTGGCGCGAATTCGCACCTCTGCATGGTCTACGCGCGGAGATGGACGCTCGATCGCTCATGTGTTCATACTGAAACGGTTTGCCTCTGGCGTGTTTCCTTCGTATGAACCGCCAAAAAAGGACTTCTTCCGAAGAGGAACCCCATGAGCACCACGGCCACCGCCAAGGCCACATCCCCGGAGAGCCCCGAGAACCCCGAGAACCAGGGAACTCCCGCCTCCGGCCTCGACAGCTACTTCAAGATCTCCGAGCGCGGCTCCACCGTGGCCCGCGAGGTCCGCGGCGGCTTCGCCACCTTCTTCGCGATGGCCTACATCATCGTGCTGAACCCGATCATCCTCGGCAGCGCCAAGGACATGTACGGGCACCAGCTCGACAGCGGCCAGCTCGTCACCGCGACCGTCCTGACGGCGGCCTTCACGACCCTTCTCATGGGCGTCATCGGCAACGTCCCGATCGCCCTCGCCGCCGGCCTCGGCGTCAACACGGTCGTCGCGCTCCAGCTCGCGCCGAAGATGTCCTGGCCGGACGCCATGGGCATGGTCGTCCTCGCCGGCATCGTCGTGATGCTGCTCGTCGCGACCGGGCTGCGCGAGCGCGTCATGAACGCGGTCCCGGTCGGCCTGCGCAAGGGCATCGCGATCGGCATCGGCCTCTTCATCATGCTGATCGGCCTCGTCGACTCGGGCTTCGTCTCCCGCATCCCCGACGCCGCGCACACCACCGTCCCGCTCCAGCTGGGCGGCGACGGCCACCTCACCGGCTGGCCGGTCCTGGTCTTCATCCTGGGCACGCTCCTCACCCTCGCCCTGATCATCCGCAAGGTGCCGGGCGCGATCCTCATCTCGATCGTCGTCATGACGATCGTCGCGATGGTGATCAACGCGGTCGCGACCGTCCCGTCCTGGGGTCTCACCACCCCGGAGTGGCCGGGCAACCCGGTGGCCTCGCCGGACTTCGGCCTGGTGGGCGAGGTCAGCCTGTTCGGCGGCTTCGGCAAGGTCGGCGTGCTGACCGGCGTCCTCTTCGTCTTCACCGTGCTGCTGTCCTGCTTCTTCGACGCGATGGGCACGATCCTGGGCGTCGGCGACGAGGCCAAGCTGATCGACGAGGACGGCAACTTCCCCGGCATCAACAAGGTCCTGCTGGTCGACGGCCTGGCCGTCGCCTCCGGCGGCGCGACCTCCTCCTCGGCCACCACGTGCTTCGTGGAGTCCACGGCGGGCGTCGGCGAAGGCGCGCGGACGGGCCTCGCCTCGGTCGTGACCGGTGGTCTCTTCTCGGTCGCGCTGTTCCTCACGCCGCTGGCGACGATGGTCCCGTCCCAGGCGGCCACGCCGGCGCTGCTGGCGGTCGGCTTCCTGATCCTGGCCGGTTCGGTCAAGGACATCGACTGGAGCGACTTCACCATCGCGGTGCCGGCGTTCCTGGCCATGGTCATGATGCCGTTCACGTACTCGATCACGAACGGCATCGGTATCGGCTTCATCGCGTTCAGCGTGCTGCGGCTCGCGGCCGGCCGGGGCCGTGAGGTCCCGGTGGCCATGTACGTCGTGTCGGCTGTGTTCGTCTTCTACTACGCGATGCCGGCGCTGGGCCTGACCTGATCGTCGCGGGGCGCGTCGGAGGCCCCGTAGAACTTCTCCGTCTCCTCTACGGCGGTCGTGAACCGCGCGTCGAAGTCCTCCCGAATGAGCGTCCGGACGACATAGTCCTGGACGCTCATTCCTCTTTTCGCGGCGTGACTCTTGAGCCGGTCGAGCAGCTCACTGTCGATGCGCAGGCTGAGCACTGTCGATCCCATGCCGTTCAGGGTCGGGGCAGCAGGGGCCCCTTCGCGTCACTTTCCGGATCCGACTCACTCATTTGGGTGATGCATGGATATGCAAGCGTGACCTGCCCGGATGTGATTCGTGTGACGTCGGCGTGTTCCTGTTGGTATTTAGACAGAGTAATGAGTTAGGCTAACAAACATGCCAGACCTGTCCCACGGCACCGCCGACGACGCCGCGGCCGTGAACGCGCTCCGCTCCTCCGTCATGCGACTGGGCCGACGCCTCAAGCACCAGCGCGTCGACGAGTCGCTGAGCCCGACCGAGATGTCGGTGCTCGGCACCCTGTCGCTCTGCGGCTCGGCCACCCCCGGTGAGCTGGCCCGCAAGGAACACGTCCAGCCGCCGTCGATGACCCGCATCGTCGCGCTGCTCGAAGCCAAGGGACTGGTCCGGCTGGAGCCGCACCCCGACGACCGCCGGCAGAAGGTGGTCAGCCAGACCGAGCAGGCCACGGCCATGCTCGAGGAGTCCCGCCGCAAGCGGAACGCCTGGCTGGCCGCCCTCGCCGAAGGCCTGGACGAGGACGAATGGGCCAAGCTGCGCGCGGCCGCCCCGGTCCTGGAGAAGCTCGCCCACCTGCCCCCGGCTTCCCGGGGGTAGGCCCCAGGGCCGGGGGAGCCCCCGGACCCGACGCGCCAAGGAGGCGAACGCACTTTGAGTACGGGACACGGAGCAGACTCCGCACCCGTCCACAAACCCACCCTCGACACCCGTGGGCGGGGAGGAACCCTCTTCGGGGACACCTTCTCCTCGCTCAGGATCCGGAACTACCGGCTGTTCTTCACCGGAGCGATCGTCTCCAACACCGGTACGTGGATGGCCCGGATCACCCAGGACTGGCTGGTCCTGAGCCTCACCGGCTCGGCCGCCGCCGTCGGCATCACGACGGCCCTGCAGTTCCTGCCGATGCTGCTGTTCGGGCTGTACGGCGGTGTGATCGCCGACCGCTACCCGAAGCGGCTCCTGCTCCTCTTCAGCCAGGGCGCCCTCGGACTCTGCGGCCTCGCGCTCGCCGTCCTCACCCTCTCCGGCTCCGTCCAGGTCTGGCACGTCTACCTGATCGCCTTCCTCCTCGGCCTGGTGACCGTCGTCGACAACCCGGCCCGGCAGTCCTTCGTCTCCGAGATGGTCGGCCCGAAGCAGCTGCGCAACGCCGTCTCCCTGAACTCGGCGAACTTCCAGTCCGCGCGGCTCGTCGGCCCCGCCGTCGCCGGTGTCCTCATCGCCGGAGTCGGCAGCGGCTGGGCCTTCCTCCTCAACGGCCTGTCGTTCCTCGCCCCGCTCGTGAGCCTCCTGCTCATGCGGACGAGCGAACTCCACAGGGTGGAGCGCACCCCGCGCGGCAAGGGCCAGCTGAGAGAGGGCCTGCGGTACGTGGCCGGGCGGCCGGACCTCATCTGGCCGATCGTCCTCGTCGGCTTCATCGGCACCTTCGGGTTCAACTTCCCGATCTGGCTCACCGCCTTCTCCGGCGACGTCTTCCACGTCGGCGCCGGCACGTACGGCCTCCTCAACACCCTGATGGCGGCCGGCTCCCTGGTCGGCGCCCTCGCCGCGGCCCGCCGCGGCTCGACCCGGCTGCGGATGCTCGTGATCGCGGCGGCCGTCTTCGGCGTCCTGGAGATCGCGGCGGCCCTGTCGCCCGCGTTCTGGATGTTCGCGCTGCTGCTCGTACCGATCGGCATGATCGGCCTCACGGTGAACGTCACCGCGAACTCGGCCGTCCAGATGGCCACCGACCCGACCATGCGCGGCCGCGTCATGAGCCTCTACATGATGGTCTTCGCCGGCGGCACGCCGATCGGCGCGCCCCTCCTCGGCTGGGTCACCGACACCTACGGCGCCCGCGTCGGCTTCGCGACGGGCGGTGCGATCTCGCTCGCGGCCGCGGTCGTCGTCGGCCTCGTCCTCGCCCGCGTCGGCGGCCTCAAGGTCGCCATGGGCTGGCGCCACGGCCACCCCCAGGTCCGCTTCGTGGCCCGCGAGCGGCTGGCGACGGCGGCGTAGGGGCGTCCCGGGCCCCCCTTGGGCTTTCGCTCGCGCGTGTGAAGATCACCGCACCGTGCAGCTGAAGATCGTGAAAAAAGGGGGGCTTGCACGCCCATGCCACTGACCCGCCGTACCGTCCTGACAGCGTTGGCCGCCACTCCGGTACTCGCTCCCGCGGCCGCCGAGGCCGCCGTACCGCAGGCCGCCGTGCCCCAGGTCGCGCCCGCGACAGCTGCTGCCGCCGCCGTCGCCGAAAGCCTGCCGCCCGGCAGCCTGCCCGAGGGCCACAGGTTCGACCTCGCGGCCGAGCCCGTCGACCTGTTCGGCAAGGAGGTCCTCCTCCACCACACCCGGGTGCACCAGCAGATCGCGTACGACCCGGTGACCGGCCTGGGCTACGCCGTACAGCTGATGAGCGGCGGCCGCCTGCTCCCGGGCGAGACCGGCACGCCGCCGTCCACCACGGAGCGCAACTGCCTGGGCGACCTGTGCGTCAACCAGCTCGCGGCCGACGGCACCGTCCTCGCCGTCATGCACCTGAAGGGCTTCGGCCACGGCGGCGGCCTCGGCGTCGAGCACGTGGACGGCACCCCGTGGCTCTGGCTGGAGACCGACGCGGACCCCGTCACCAGCGGCTTCGCCTACGGCAAGCACATCGGCCGGGTCGCGTTCACGCCCGATGCCGTCGTCAAGGCCGGGAACGCACTCGTCGAGGTGTTCGACCCCGTCCCCGGCGCCACCCACATCACCCCGGCCCTGGACGTCGACCACGGCCGCATCGCGGTGCGCCACGTGTCGTCGACCGGCACCGCGGAGTACCGCGTCTACGAGCTCGAAGCCTTCAAGCGCCACGAATTCACGGTGACGCACGCGTTCCCGGCGAAGTACCGCACCCAGGCCTGGTGCCTGTACGGGAACCTCGTCCACCAGAACGAGGGCAACGCCTACGACGCCGCCACCAACCCGAAGCCGGGCAACTCCTGGTGGAACGTCTACGACATCACCACCGGTGAGGTCATCGAGCGCACCTTCAACACCACCGCCCTCCACCTGGAGCACCGCGAGACCGAAGGCATCACCGTCCGCCGGACGCCCGACGGGCCGCAGCTCGTGTTCGGCTTCGCCACGCAGACGACCCGGCACATGGCCCTCTACGGCATCACCGGCACCATCAGCGGCCCCACCGACCACGTCCCGTGGACCGGCCTGGAGTGGGACGCCGCCGCCTACCCCGCCGCCGGCAGCAGTCACAGCCCGGAGTACCGCCAGTCGGGCAACCGCGTCCACCTCCACCTCCGGGTGAACCGCGCCGGCAACACCGCGTGGGTCAGCGGCGACACGATCCTCACGCTGCCGCCGCACCTCCGCCCCCGGCGCACCCAGGGCATGGTGGGCCAGACGACCGGTGCCGGCGTCACCGGCCCCTTCACCATCCGCTGGGAGGTCACCTCCGACGGCGCGCTGCGCGTCTACGACGAGCGGGGGATCAAGGGCTGGATCGGCCTGGACGCCGGGTTCTTCCTCAGCTGACCGCGCGCCCGTCCGGACGCACGCCCACCGAGCGGCGGGCCCTCACACCCGCCGCTCCAGCACCTGCCCCGGCCACTCGCCGACCGCGAACGCCTCGGTGCGGGTGAAGCCCCGGTCCTCGTAGTACGCGATCAGCCGGCCCTCGCTGCCGGCGAAGCAGTCCACCCGGAGCAGGGAGACGCCCTGCCGCCGGGTCTCCGCCACCGCGTGCTCCAGGAGCGCCGCGCCCACCCCGTGGCCGTGGAAGCGCGCGTCGGTCGCGAGGAGGCGGACGTACACCTCGGGCTCGCCGGCCGGCGCGACGTACCGGCCGGGGTGCGGGGTCAGGGTCATCGTGCCCGCCGGTACGCCGTCGATCTCGACGATCCACGGGTCGCCCTCGCCCATCGTCCGCTCGACCTGCTCCACCGCCGCGGGCCGTCCGGAGAAGGACTCGGTGCCCCACTGGGCGGTGATCCCCTTGCCGTTCAGCCACACCACGGCGCTGTCGAGAATCGCGAGTATCGCGGGGAGGTCGTCGGCCCCGCCCTTACGGATCTTCATGCCGCCGAGGCTAGTCGCTGTCAGACTCTCCCCATGAGGCTCTTCGCCGCGGTCCTGCCGCCCCCGGAGCGGCTGGCCGAGCTCGGACACGTCGTCGACCGGCTGCACCGGCTCCCGGGGGCCGACGGGCTGCGCTGGACGGCGCGGCCCGGGTGGCACCTCACGCTCGCCTTCATGGGGGAGGTGGACGAGGAGCTGCTGCCGGAGCTGCGGGAGCGGCTGGCCAGGGCCGCGCACCGGACGCCGCCGTTCGCGCTGCGGCTGCACGGCGGCGGCCACTTCGGGCGGCGGGCGCTGTGGACGGGCGTCGCCGGGGGCCTGGACGAGCTGCGGCTGCTGGCCGAGCGCGCGGACGCCGCCGCGCGGCGGGCGGGGGTCGCGATGGAGGAGCACCGCCGCTACCAGGCGCACCTGACGCTCGCGCGGGCGCGGACGGACGAGGTGGACCTGCGCCCGTTCCAGGACGAGCTGGGCACCTTCGAGGGCGGCCGCTGGGAGGTCGCCGAGCTGGCGCTCGTGCGGTCGAACCTGCCGGTGAGCGGGGTGCGGGGCGAGCAGCCGCGGTACGAGAAGGTCGGCGGCTGGCCCCTGGAGGGGGCGGAGGGCGGCCGGGCCGGGGGCGGGCGGCCCGGACGGGCGGGTTAACCTCGTCGGGTGGACCCGAAGACCCGTAACCGGATCATGGCCGGCGTGCTCGTACTGATGTTCGCGATCATCGCGGTGGCGTCGCTGGCCGGACAGTAGCCCCCCGTACCCGCTGCCCAGGGCGTGGGAATGCCCTTGCTTCGAGCGCACTCGAAGCAGTTGGCTTGACCTCCATGGAGTACACGCAGCTCGGACGCACCGGACTCAAGGTCAGCCGACTCGTCCTCGGGACGATGAACTTCGGACCGCAGACGGACGAACCCACCAGCCACGCCATCATGGACACGGCGCTGGACGCGGGCCTCAACTTCTTCGACACCGCCAACGTGTACGGGTGGGGTGAGAACAAGGGGCGGACCGAGGAGATCGTCGGCTCCTGGTTCGCCAAGGGCGACGGCCGCCGCGACCGGACCGTCCTCGCCACCAAGGTCTACGGGAACATGGGCACCGACGGCGACGCCTGGCCCAACCACGACAAGCTCTCGGCGCTGAACATCCGCCGCGCGGTCGAGGCCAGCCTCAAGCGGCTCGGCACCGACTACATCGACGTCTACCAGTTCCACCACATCGACCGCGCGACGCCCTTCGAGGAGATCTGGCAGGCCGTCGACGTCCTGATCCAGCAGGGCAAGGTCCTCTACGCGGGCTCCTCGAACTTCCCCGGCTACAAGATCGCCCAGGCCAACGAGACCGCCGCCCGCCGCGGCTCCGTCGGCCTCGTCAGCGAGCAGTGCCTCTACAACCTCTTCGAGCGGCGCGCGGAGATGGAGGTCATCCCGGCCGCCCAGGAGTACGGCCTCGGGGTCATCCCCTGGTCCCCGCTGCACGGCGGCCTGCTCGGCGGCGTCCTCAAGAAGGAAGCCGAGGGCAAGCGCCGCACGGAGGGCCGTGCCGCCGCCACCCTCGCCGACCCGGCCGCCCGCGCGAAGCTCCAGGCCTACGAGGACCTGCTCGACAAGCACGGCCTCGCGCCCGGCGAGACGGCCCTCGCCTGGCTGCTCACCCGCCCCGGCGTCACCGGCCCGATCGTCGGCCCGCGCACCCCCGAGCAGCTCGCCGGCGCGCTGCGCGCCCTGGAGACCGAGCTGAGCGACGAGGTCCTGGCCGGCCTCGACGAGGTCTTCCCCGGCCCCGGTCCGTCGCCGGAGGCCTTCGCCTGGTGAGGTAGGGACTCAGGGGGTGCCGAGCCAGCTGGTGGCGTCCAGGCGGAACGCCGTCTCCGCGGGGACGACGTTCCGCAGGGCGCCTTCCAGGTCGCGGACGCGGTCCGCGCCGAGGGCCGCGACCCACTCCGCGCGCAGTTCGTCGAAGATCGCGGCGGAGCGGGCGAGCGCCGCGTACCCGCGCGGCGTGAGGTGGACGAGTTTGCGGCGGGCGTCGGCCGGGTCGTCGGCGCGCTCGGCGTAGCCGAGGGCGAGCAGCCGGTCGACGGTCTTGCCCGCGGCCTGCTTGGAGACGCCGAGGCGCCGCCCGATCTCGCTGGCGGTGGCCCCCTGGGTGCCGACGGCCTGCATGGCGAAGCCGTGCGCGGGGCGCAGGTCGGGGTGGCCCTCGGCGGCGAGGCGGGCGTGCAGCCGGTCGATGAGCGTGCGGAAGCCGCCGAAGAGGAGCAGGGGAAGCTCGTAGCCGGGGCCGTCGGCGGGCGGCGTACGGGGATCACCCTTGCCGATATCGACAACCTGGTTTACGTTTTCTCCAGCGACATGGTCAACCATGTTGTCGATTCTACGTCCACGCACCACGCACACGCATCCACGCCCAGGCATCCAGGGGGAACCGCCTTGTCCGCACCCGTCTCCGCACCTGTCTCCGTCCCTGCCTCCGTCCCCGCCGACATGTCCGCTCGCGCCGCCGCCGCCGTCGCCCTCCTCAAGGAGTCCCCGGAGACCCTCGACGGCTTCCTCAAGCTGAGCGCGATCTTCGAGTCCACCACGCTCGACCCGCACTCCCGGGAGACGGTCGTCCTGACCGTCGCCGAGCGCAACCAGTGCCACCTGTGCGTCGACATGCACGAGGCCAAGATGGCCGCGCTCGGTCCGGCACCCGACCCCGAACGCCTCGCGGCCGTACGGACGTTCACCCTCCGGGTGCTCGCCTCCTCCGGTGCCGTCGGCGACGCGGACCTGGCCGCCTTCGAGGAGGCCGGCTACACCCGCCGCAATGCCCTGGAGGTCGTCCTCGGGGTGGGCACGTACACCCTCTCCACCTTCGCGAACCGCCTCACCCGCGCGGCCTGACCCCTGCGGCCGACCCGCCCGCGGGCGCTCAGCCGGAGTACGGGCCGCCGAGGCCCCAGGCCTGGTGCATCGCGTCGGCGAAGGCGGCGGCCAGCTTGTGCTCGCCGGTGGGGCCCGGGTGGGTGCCGTCGTAGGTGTCGGTCGCCAGGTCGTACGACTCGGGGATCGTCGCGAGCAACAGGGGGGAAGCGGCCGTGTCCAGGTCGGCGACGGCCTTGGCGAGGAGCTCGTTGAAGCGGGCGCACTCGGCCGCGAAGGGGGCGTCGTAGCCGGCGCGGACGTTGGGGATGACCGGCAGGAGGACGGCCCGCACGTGCGGGTTCGCCGCCCGCGCGGCCGCGACGAACGCCCGGACGTTCTCCTCCGTCTGGTCGCTGTTCGTGTAGAACCCGAGGTCGATCAGGCCCAGGGAGATCAGCAGGACGTCCGCGCCCGTGGCCGTGACCGTCTCGCCGATCACCGGCGCCATGTGCAGCCAGCCCTCGCCCCAGCCGGCCAGATGACGCCGCGCAGCGGCGGGGAAGTCCGGGTCCGCGTAGGCCTCGACGCCGTCCGGCGCGTCGGCGGCCGCCGGGTCGTAGAGCCCGGTACGCGGGCCCACGATCTCGTACCCCCCGGGAAGCACGGCCTCCAGGTGCCGCCACATCCGGTGACGCCAGGTCCAGTCGCCGACGCGTCCGATGGTCATGCTGTCGCCGACGAACAGAAAACGCATGGTCACATCATCGCGGACCGCGTCCCGGCGCTGCGACGTGATCCGGGACACGGGGCGCCGGGGCCGGCCCGGCGGCCCGAGGCCCCGTGCGCCCCCGCGCCCGGGCCTACGCCGTCACGAACGCGCCGACCGTCTCCGCGAACCACTCCGGGTCGTCGTGCCACGGGAAGTGCCCGGCGCCCGCCAGGACGGCGAGCTCGGCCTTCGGGAAGAGGCCCGCGTACGCGGTCGCCGTCGGCACCGGGGTGTTCGCGTCGCCCTCGCCGGCGACGACGAGGACCGGCCGGTCGAAGGCCGCGAACGCCGCGCGGGTGGCTTCCGGTTCGTAGGCGCCCTCGCCGCCGTAGAGGGCCGCGCCCGCGGCGTTCCGCTGCCGGTCGTCGGCGGCGTGCCGTTCCCGTGCCGCCGCGTCCCAGGTGCCGTGGAAGAACGGCGCGATCGCCGCGAAGGCCGCCGCGGAACCGCGTCCGGCCGCGAGCTCCTGGAGCGCCGCGTACGCCTCGGGGAACCACGGCTCCGCCGCGCGCCACGGCTGCCGGGCGGCGGCGAGCCGCTCCTCGCCGCTCGTGTCGAGACCGGGCGCCGCCGCGCCGGGCGTGACCAGCACGAGCCGGCCGACGCGCGCCGCGTGCCGGGTGACGTACAGCGCGGCCAGGTTCGCGCCCGCCGAGTGCCCGAGCACGTCGACGGTGTCCAGGCCCAGGTGCGCGCGCAGCGCCTCCACGTCCTCGACGAGCCGGTCGCAGCGGTACGACGCGGGGTCGGCCGGCGTCGCGGAGGCGCCCGTGCCCCGGAGGTCGAGGCGGACCAGCGGCCGGCGGGCGGCCAGGCCGCCGAGGTCGCCCAGATAGGCGGAGTCCTGGAGCGGACCGCCCGGGAGGCAGAGCAGCGGCGAACCGGAACCGGAGTCGGAGCCGGAGTCGGAACCGGAGAAGTGATAGGCGAGTTCCGTGCCGTCGGGCGCGGTGAAAGTGGGCATGCGCGCGACCATGGCAGGGCCTCCCTCGCAGGTCAACAGGGTTTCGCCGACGACGGACGCGCCGCACCGCCCGGCGTCCGCAGCACCGTCGTGGCAGGCTTGGGCCCATGCGATCCGTTCTGTGCGCCCTCGGCGCGGCGGCGGCCCTGGTGCTGCTCCCGGCCGGCCATGCCCATGCCGAAGGACAGGAACCCGACCGGGACTTCACGATCGAGGACCCCCGGATCACCGAGTCCAGCGGCCTCGCCGCGAGCCGCGCCCACCCGGGGATCTACTGGACGCACAACGACCAGGACGCGCCCCTGATCTACGGCATCGACTCCCGTACGGGGAAGACGGTCGCGACCCTGACGATGAAGGGCGTCGGCACGCCCCGCGACATGGAGGCGATCTCCGTCGGCCCGGACGGCGACATCTACGTCGGCGACATCGGCGACAACCTCGACGGCTCCTGGAACCACGTCTGGATCTACCGCTTCCCCGAACCGAAGGTCCTGAAGGACCAGACGGTGACGGCGACCCAGTACGACGTGAAGTACGCCGACGGGCCGCGCAACGCCGAGGCGATGATGGTCCACCCGAAGACCGGCCGGGTCTACATCGCCAGCAAGAACGAGGACGGCGGCGGCCTCTACGCCGGCCCCGACCGCCTCTCCGCGTCAGCCACGAACGTCTTCCGCCGCGTCGACGAGGTCCCGTGGGTCACCGACGGCGCGTTCTCCCCGGACGGCGACCGGCTCGTCCTGCGCGGCTACTTCAGCGCCAAGGAGTACGCCTGGAAGGACGGCCGCCTCGGCGACGACGGCACCTCCGCCGGAGCGCCCTTCCAGGGTCAGGCGGAGTCGGTGACGTACACCCCGGACGGCTCGGCCTTCATGTTCGGCTCCGAGGGTCGCGGCAGCCGGGTGGTGCGGGTGGACCGGCCGGACGCCGGCCGCCCGTCGGGCAAGCCGACGGAGGCGGCTCCGGGCGGTGCGCCGAAGTCCCCCTCGGCGTCCGCCACCGAGGGCGAGCAGGGCAACGTCACGACCGGCTTCCTCGTCCTCGCCGGCGCCACCGTCCTCGTGGTCGGCGTCAAGCGCCTGCTGCGCAGGAGCTGACCCGGAAGCAAGGGCCGGCGGCCTCACCCGCCCCCGCGCCCGTACGCTCCACCGCACCGATGCGCGGCACCGCGGGCGCGAGCAACCGCGTGCGCGGCACCGCGGGCGCGAACAACCGCCGAGTTCGGACGAGTTGGCCGATACCGCGCTGTTGCGCCGCCCGCAGGGTGTCCACTATGAGCGTGGACACATCACTGGGGGGTGAGGGTGAAGGCATCGGTCTCCACCACCAGCGTCAGCGCGCGCGACGGCTTCGAATGGTGGGCCCACATGGTCGGCGACCTGGTCATGCCGGTGTCGATCACCAGCCCGTACGCCGACCGTTTCCAGGGCTCCGCCACCGCGATCGCGCTCGTCGACACCGACGTCTCCTGCTTCGCCTTCTCCCCGATGTCCGCGCGGCGGGCCGCCGCCCACATCCGGCGCGCGGACCCGGAGCAGTACTTCCTCTTCCTCGTCCACGGCAGCCCCATCGGCATCGAGCAACGCCGCAACAACTCCCTGCTCACCGCCGGGGACATGGCGCTCTTCGACACCTCCCACCCGCTGGACTGCGAGTTCCGCGACGAGGGGCGGCTCTCGCGGGTCAGCCTGCTGCGACTGCCCCGGGCGGCCATGCCGCTCGGGCAGGACCTGGCGGACCGGCTGCTCGGCACCGCGCTGCCCTCGCGGACCGGATCCGGGGCGCTGCTCGCCGCCTACCTGAACGGGCTCCGCGCCCAGGCCGACCGGTGCGAACCCGCCGAACTGCGACGCCTCGGCGGCATCGCGCTCGACCTCGCCGCCACCTTCCTCGCCGCCGCGGGCGACAGCCCCGCCCCGCTGTCGGCCGAGACCCGGCAACAGGTCCTGCGCGCCCGCATCCGCACCTTCATCGACCACCACCTGTCCGACCCCGACCTGGCACCGGCGGCCATCGCGGCCCACCACCACATCTCCGTCCGCCTGCTCCACCAGCTCTTCCGCGACGAGCCGGAGACCGTCGGCGCCACCATCCGGCGCCGCCGCCTCGAACGCTGCCGGGCGGACCTCGCCGACCCGGAGCTCCGCCACCACGGCGTCGGCGAGATCGCGAGCCGCTGGGGCTTCCGGCACCAGGCCGACTTCAGCCGCGCCTTCCGCCGCGCGTACGGCATGGCCCCCAGCGACCACCGGCGCGGGAGCCGCTGACCCCCGGGCGGTACGCCGAAGGGCCCGGCGCGGACGATGTCCGACGCCGGGCCCTCCGTACGGAACCGGGTGTTACAGCTTCTCGATCACGTAGTCGATGCAGGCCGTCAGCGCCCGCACGTCCGCCGGGTCGATCGCCGGGAACATCGCGATGCGCAGCTGGTTGCGGCCCAGCTTGCGGTACGGCTCGGTGTCCACGATGCCGTTGGCGCGCAGCACCTTGGCGACGGCGGCCGCGTCGACCTCGTCCGCGAAGTCGATCGTGCCGATGACCTGCGAGCGCTTCGCCGCGTCCGTGACGAACGGCGACGCGTACTTGGACTCCTCGGCCCAGCCGTACAGCGCGTCCGAGGACTCCTTCGTCCGGGCCACGGCCCAGTCGAGACCGCCCTGGCCGTTGATCCACTTCAGCTGCTCGTTGAGCAGGAAGAGGGTCGAGAGCGCCGGGGTGTTGTACGTCTGGTTCTTCAGCGAGTTGTCGATCGCCGTCGGCAGGGAGAAGAACTCCGGGACGTGGCGGCCGGACGCGTGGATCCGCTGCGCCCGCTCCAGGGCGGCCGGGGAGAAGGCCGCGAGCCACAGGCCGCCCTCGGCGGCGAAGGACTTCTGCGGGGCGAAGTAGTAGACGTCCGTCTCGGTGATGTCGACCGGCAGGCCGCCCGCACCGGAGGTCGCGTCGACCAGGACGAGCGCACCCTCGTCGGCGCCGGCGACCCGCTTGATCGGGGCGGCGACACCGGTGGAGGTCTCGTTGTGGGTGTACGCGTAGACGTCGACGCCCGCCTCGGCCACCGGCTCCGGGTGCGTACCCGGGTCGGAGGACACCACGGTCGGGTCCGCGAGCCACGGCGCCAGCTTGGCGGCCTTCGCGAACTTCGACGAGAACTCGCCGAAGGTGAGGTGCTGGGACTTGTTCTCGATCAGACCGTGGGTCGCGACGTCCCAGAAGGCGGTGGAGCCGCCGTTGCCCAGGATCACCTCGTAACCCTCGGGAAGCGAGAACAGGTCACTGATGCCGGAACGTACCTCGCCGACCAGGTTCTTGACCGGAGCCTGGCGGTGGGACGTGCCGAGGAGGGAGGTGCCGGTGGCGGCCAGGGCGTCCAGCGCCTCCGTACGCACCTTGGAGGGGCCCGCGCCGAAACGGCCGTCGGCGGGCTTGATGTCAGCGGGAATCTGGATATCAGCCACGAGGCGGAGAGTATCGGGTCCGGAAGGGGCCGGTCGCCCGATGTCCGCCGGATGAGACGAGTACTGGGACATCCTGGCCTTGTGGGAACACACCAGGAACACGCGTCCGACCTCGCCGCCGACCTCCGCGCCGCCGTCGCCGGAGACGTCGACTTCTCCGCCACCGCCAGGGCCCTGACGACCATGGACGCCTCCAACTACCGCCGCGTTCCCGCCGGTACGGTCGCCCCGCGCGACGCCGCCGACGTCGCGGCGGCCCTGGAGGTGTGCCGTGCCCACGGCGTCACCCCGGTCGTCGCCCGAGGCGCCGGGACCTCGATCGGAGGCCAGGCGACCGGCACCGGCGTGGTGCTCGACCTCACACGGCACATGGGCGGGATCGTCTCCCTCGACCCGGAGGACCGCACCGCCGTCGTCCGCCCGGGGCTCGTCCTCGACCGGCTGCGGGACGCGGCCCGCCCCCACGGCCTCACCTTCGGCCCCGACCCCTCCACCCACAGCCGCTGCACCCTCGGCGGCATGATCGGCAACAACGCGTGCGGGGCGCACTCCGTCGCCTGGGGGACCACCGCGGACAACGTGCGCTCCCTCGACGTGGTGACCTACCGGGGCGCGGAGTTGACGCTCGGCCCCGGCGGACAGGGCGCCCCGCCCGGCCTCCTCGACCTCGTCGACCGGAACCTCGCCCTGCTCAGGACCGGCTACCCGGCCGGCCTCCCCCGCCGCATCTCCGGCTACGCCCTCGACGCCCTCCTCCCCGAACGGGGCGTCGACGTCACCCGCTCCTTCTGCGGCACCGAAGGCACCCTCGGCGTGATCACCCGGGCGACCGTCGCCCTCGTCCCCCTCCCGAACGAACCCGTCCTCGTCGTCCTCGGCTACGCCGACGAGACCGCCGCGGCCGACGCCGCCGCGGGACTGCTCCCGTACGGGCCGCTGACCGTCGAGGGCATGGCCGCCGACCTCGTCCAGGGCGCGGCGGGACTGCCCCGGGGCGCCGCCTGGCTCTTCTGCGAGGTCGACGGAGAGGGGCCCGCCCGCGCCCTCGTCCGCGCCGCCGACCCGATCGACGCCGTCGTCGTCGGCGACCCGGCCGGGCAGCGGGCCCTGTGGCGGATCCGGGAGGACGCGGCGGGGACGGCGACCCGGATGCCCGGAGGCCCCTCGGGCCCCGGGGGCGAGGCCTGGCCCGGCTGGGAGGACTGCGCGGTGCCACCCGCCCGGCTCGGCGCGTACCTCCGCGACTTCCGCGCCCTCCTGACCGAATTCGGCCTCCGGGGAGTCCCGTACGGGCACTTCGGCGACGGCTGCGTCCACGTCCGCATCGACTTCGACCTCTGGACCGACCGCGGCGTACGCGACTTCCGCCGCTTCTCCGAAGCCGTCGCCGACCTCGTCGTCGCCCACGGCGGCTCCCTCTCCGGCGAACACGGCGACGGCCAGGCCCGCGCCGAACTCCTCCCGAAGATGTACGGCGACGAACTCGTCGCCCTCTTCGGCGCCGTCAAGGACGTCTGGGACCCGGACGGCGGACTCAACCCGGGCGTGCTGGTCCGCCCGAAGCCCCTGGACTCCGGCCTCCGCTTCGAAGGCCTCCCGCTCGTCGGCCTCGGCCGCGAGGCCGCCCGCTGCGTGGGCGTCGCCAAATGCCGCGTCGAAGGACCGAGTTCCGGCCCGGGCGTGATGTGCCCCTCGTACCGGGCCACCGGGGAGGAGAAGCACTCCACCCGAGGCCGCGCCCGACTCCTCCACGAGATGGCCCTCGGCGAGGTCGTCACCGACGGCTGGCGCTCCCAGGAGGTCCGCGAAGCCCTCGACCTCTGCCTCTCCTGCAAGGGCTGCCGCAGCGACTGCCCGGTCGGCGTCGACATGGCCGCCTACAAGGCCGAATTCCTCCACCACCACTACGCGGGCCCCACGGGCGCCTGGCGCCGGCCCCGCTCCCACTGGACGATGGGCCGCCTCCCGCGCTGGCTCGACCTCTTCGGCCGCGGCCTGAACACGGCGATGCGGCTGCCCTTCGCGGCACGGTTCGCCGGGGTCACCCCCGAGCGGACCATGCCCAGGGTCGCCGCGCAGACCTTCGTGTCCTGGTTCGCCGAACGCGCCTCCGACCGGCCACCCGCCCTGACCCTCTGGCCCGACACCTTCACGAACCACCTCGCCCCGGAGGTGGGACAGGCCGCCGTCCGCGTCCTGGAGGACGCCGGCCTCGGCGTCGAACTCCCCCCGGGCCGCGTCTGCTGCGGCCTCACCTACGTCTCGACCGGACAGCTGGGCGCGGCCCGGAAGGTGATGCGGAGGGCGCTCGACGTGACGGGGGAGTCGAACGCCCCGGTCGTCGTCCTCGAACCCTCCTGCGCCGCCACGCTCCGCACCGACCTCCCCGAACTCCTTCCCGACGACCCTCGGGCGGCGCGCCTCGCCGCCTCGGTCCGCACCTTCGCCGAGGCCCTGGAGACCCTCGCCCCCGACTGGACCCCACCCCGCCTCGACCGCCCCGTCACCGGCCAGACCCACTGCCACCAGCACGCCGTCCTCGGCGACACCCCCGACCGCCGCCTCCGCACCCGCGCCGGCCTCACCGGCGACCTCGCCGGCGGCTGCTGCGGCCTCGCCGGCAACTTCGGCTTCGAACCCGGCCACTACGACGTCTCCGTCGCCTGCGCCGAAGACCAGCTCCTCCCCGCCCTGGCGGCCGCACCCCCCGACACCGCCGTCCTCGCCGACGGCTTCTCCTGCCGCACCCAGATCGCCGACCTCACCGGCCACCGCGGCCGCCACCTGGCCGAGCTGCTGGCGGAGGCGCTGGCCGAGGGGCTGGGCGAGACGCGGCCGGGCGACCGGCCGGCCGGCGGAGGGCCGGCCGGCGGAGGGCCGTCGTCCGGGCGCCGCACCGACCGCCGGGACCGGCCCGAATAGAGTGCGGGAATGAGCACCGAGACCCCCTCCCCTTCCTGTTCGTGCTGCGGCGAGCCCCTCGCCGACGAGCGGCGGATCGACATCCGGTTCGGGCTGCCGGACGCGGCACTCGGGACGCCCGAGGAGGCGCGGCGGACGCCGGGACCGGACGCGCTGCTCGCGGTGGACGGGGTGGGGTGCTTCGTGCGGTGCCTGCTGCCGCTGAAGCTCGGCGGGGACACCGAACTCGTCCTCGGGACCTGGCTCGAGGTCGACGAGGAGACGCTCCGGCGGACGGCCGCCGTCTGGTACGACGAGGCCGCCTACCCCGACCTCGTCGTCCGCGGACGGCTCGCCAACGCCGTCCAGCCGTGGGGCGAGGAGGCCCTCGGCCTGGAGATGACGGGGCGGATCGCGGACCCCGACGAGCTGCCGTACCTCGTGGAGGGGCACGGGCCGACCGCCGTCCGGCTGCTCGGCGACGTCTGGGACCGGGACCACGTCCTGGAGCGCTTCCCGACGCCGCTGCCCGTCGCGGTCCGGACCGACCTCGGCGACGGCTGGTCGGTGGAGCGCAGCGCGGGACTCTCGGCGCGGTTCGCCGACGGGGCGGACCAGTTCGCGGGCCCCGACCGCAGCGCGGCCGTCGCGCTCTTCCAGGACGACCGGGCCGACCGCACCGCCGAGGACTTCCTCACCGCGCTCCTCGACCGCGCGCCCGAGGTCCCGGCCGCGCAGCGCCACACCGAGCGGCTGCCGGACGGAGGCGTGCGGCACGCCTTCTGGTGCACGCCGGCGGACACCGGACGCGGACGGCACGAGTTCACCGCGTACGCGGTCGACACCGACGGTTCCGCCGCCGGGCTGTACTGCTCGCACGAGGACGCCGCCGCGCACACCTGGGCCGGCCACGTCTGGCGCTCCCTCCGACGGCACGAACCCGCCCCGGCTCCCACCGCCTGACGGGCCCGCACCGCATCGCCCGACTCCCCTCGCGCGGCGGGGCGCCCGGATACGCTCGCACGATGGAGCGGTCACCCTTCCCGTACGACCGGCTCGTCCTGCGCGAGCTGGAACCCGGTGACGTCACCGCGGTCCACGGCATCTACGGCTCTCCCGCGGCGACCGAGCACCTGAGCTTCACCCCGCGATCGGTGGCGGAGGTCCGGGCGATCGTCGACCGGTCGCGCGAGTCGGCGCGGGCCGTTCCCCGGCAGGAGTACGCGCTCGGCGTCGTCGAGCGGTCCACGGACGAGCTCGTCGGCTTCGGCCGCCTCGCGCTCGACCCGCACCAGCAGCGGGCCGCCACCCTGGGCTTCGCGCTGCGCCCCGCGTCGTGGGGCGTCGGCTACGGCCGTGAGACCGTCGGCCTCCTCCTCGCCCTGGCCTTCGGCGAACTCGGCCTCCACCGCGTCTGGGCCGCCCGCGCGCCCCTCAACACCGCCTCCGCCCGCACCCTGCTCGCCGCCGGGATGACGGAGGAGGGCCGCATCCGGGGGCACGTGCACGTCCGGGGCGCCTGGCGCGACTCGATCACGTACGGGATCCTCCGCGAGGAGTGGGACGGGCGCGCATCCCACTGACTCCCGCGCGGCCGGGGCGGATGCGGTCCCGGCCCGGGTCCGGGTCCGCCGGTGATCCCGCGCGAGCGCGGCGAGGGGCCGGGTCAGGTTCCGCCGACGATGTCCCGGGCCATCGCGACCAGCGCGCCCGTCGCCGGGTGGGGGAACGCGTCGCGCCAGGCCAGGACGACGGGGAGGGCGGGGGCGTCGGGGAGGGGGCGGTAGGTGACGCCCGGGTGGGGGTGGAGGGTGGCGGTGGAGGCGGAGGAGACGCCGATGCCGCGGGCGGCGGCGATGGCGGTGAGCCAGTCGTCGGTGTTGGCGACGGTGAGGGTCGCGGAGGGACGGGCGGTCGGGGGCCAGAGGGCGAGGGTGGTCGTGCCGGAGACGGTGTTGAGGACGACGGTCTCGCCGGTGAGGTCGGCGAGGGCGAGCCGGGGCCGGTCGGCGAGCGGGTGGTCGGCGGGGAGGGCCGCGACACGGTGCTCGGTGGTGAGCTCCTCGGTGACCAGGCCCGGCGCGTCCACCGGACCGCGCAGCAGCGCCGCGTCGACGTCGCCCCGCGCGAGGCCCGCGGTGCGGTCGTCGACGCGGAGGAGTTCGAGGGGCGTCTCGGGATGCTCGCGCTGCCAGCGCCGGAGCAGGGGAGTGGTGTACGGGCCGAACGCCGACCAGGCGTGCCCGAGCCGCAGCGGCCGGTGGCGGAGCCGCGCCGGGTCGACGGCGTCCTCGAAGGCCGCGAGTGCCGCGCCGGCCCGGTCCAGGAACGCGCGGCCCTCGGCGGTCAGCGCGAGGTGGTGGGTGGACCGGTCGACGAGGCGCGCGCCGAGGTGCTGTTCGAGCGCGGCGAGAGTACGGGACACCGCGGGCTGCGTCAGGTGGAGCCGGGCGGCCGCCCTGGTCAGACTGGATTCCTCGGCGATGGCGAGGAAGCAGCGGAGGTGACGCAGCTCGATGCTCATGCGTCGGGAGCATAACCGCAGGGCAATCGGCATTTCCGGTGCCGCGCGGGGGCTCGTAGCGTGAGTGGTGAGGGGGGAGGGGGAATCAGGAGGACGGCCCACCTGGAGTGCATTATTCTGAACTAGTGGTTCAGTTTCATGGACTTCTTGATCAACTTGATCGACGGGTCGTGTGGAGTCGTCGTACAGAGGAGTAGTCGGTGGACAGTCCGGTCAAGGATGTGGTCGCCCCGGTCGCCGCTGCCGTCGCGGGTCCCGCCCCGGTCGCGAACGTCGCGGAAGCCGGGTCGCCAGGTGCCGGTCTCGCCGGGCGGGGAATCGCGGGGCGCCGTCTCGGGCCCGTCGCGCTCGTCGTCGCGGGCGGGCTCTCCGTGCAGTTCGGGTCCGCCGTCGCCGTGCTGCTCATGCCGCGCGCCGGGGCCCTCGGGGTCGTCACCCTGCGCCTCGTCCTCGCGGCGGCCGTGCTGCTGGTCGTCTGCCGGCCCAAGGTCCGCGGCTACGGCCGCGCGGACTGGGGCACGGTCCTCGTCTTCGGTGCCGCCATGGCGGCGATGAACATCCTCTTCTACCAGGCCGCGGACCGGATACCGCTGGGCGCCGCCGTGACGCTGGAGGTCCTCGGCCCGCTGATCCTCTCGGTGGTCGCCTCCCGCCGGCC